>CAYGQN010000067.1:0-1031 GCA_964351795.1 uncultured Gammaproteobacteria bacterium | reverse complement strand
GCCTCGACACCGATGGCCAGGTAAGCATCAGCGGCGCCGGCAGCGAGTTGCAGGTGAGCGGGGCCTGGCTCAACCGCGGGGCCGCCAGCGCGGCTGCGGCGGCAACGGTCACGGCCGGGTTCCTGGACAACCGTGCCGACCTCATGGTCGTCGATGGGGCCAACCTGCAGGCGGCCGCTATCGCCAACGCCGGCACCCTGCAGCTCGGCATGGCCGGCGGTGCCGCGGCCACGCTGGTGACGCAGACCCTGGACAACAGCGCCAACCTGCAGGTGAGCAACGGCAGCCAGCTGGATGCGGCGGCCTTCGACAACCTCGCCGGCGCCTCGTTCCTCATGAGCGACACCGGCTCAAGCACACGCGTCAACGGAACCCTCATCAACGAGGGCGATATCGTGGTGGGCGGCGCGAGCGTGCTGGAAGCCGACGCGCTCATTCAATACCAGGGTGAATTCCATCTCGACGGCGCCACGCTCGCCACCAGCGTGGCCGCCTCGATTGCCGGCGGCCAATTCTTCGGCCACGGCAATGTCAGCGGCAACCTTGGCATCGACACCGGCGCCACTGCCTCACCGGGGGATGCGGATGAGCCCATCGGCGTGCTGGACATCAGCGGGGATTTCGCCACGGGCGGAACCCTGCGTATCGACATCGGCGGGCCCCTGGAGGGTATCGACTCCGACCTGTTCAATGTCGGCGGCACCGCCTTCCTCGGCGGCACGGTGGAAGCCAGCCTGGCCGGCGGGCTGAGCGCCGTGGCCGGCGACCTGTTCGTGTTCCTGCGTGCCGCCGATGTGCAGTTCGCTTTCGATACGCTGTTGTGCCCGGGCTGCGGCGCCCTCGGCCTGGAGCTGGTAACCGGCCCGGATTTCGCTGCTCTCGGCGTGCTGCCGCTGGTCATTCCGATACCGGCACCCGCCTTCCTGCTGGCCGCACCGCTGCTGGGGCTTCTGGCCGGCGCCCGTCGCCGCCAGCCCGCCGCGCAACCGTCGGGCCAGCCCCGCAGCCCCGGCATCGACTATTCGTAACAG
>CAYGQN010000066.1:9505-14954 GCA_964351795.1 uncultured Gammaproteobacteria bacterium | reverse complement strand
GCCGGCTCCTGCTCGCTCTCCTGCTTCTCGCCAGCGCGAGGGTATCGCGCTCGGCTCCCAGCCCCGGCCCCCCGGGGATGTCCTGCGCCCACGCCGCGCTGGCGAGAAGCAGGAGCGCGAGCAGGAGCCGGAGCGGGCCGAGGCGCGGCGCCGGGCGGCAGGGGCGTTGGCGGCGCCTTCAACATGGTGCCCAAGCGGGCACCCGACAGCCCGCTCACCCGGCTGACGCTCGGCTTCGAAAGCGACGGCCAGTTCTACGGTGCGCTCGATGCGGCTCGCCGCTTCGGCGCCGACGAGGCCTTCGGGGTGCGCGTGAACCTGGTCGGCCGCGAGGGCGACACCTCGGTCAGCAACGAGGATCGCTCCCTGCGGGTGGCGTCCATCGGTACGGATTTCCGTTCCGAGCGCCTGCGCCTGTCGGTGGATATCGGCTACCAGGACCATCACCTGGACGATCCGCGGCCGCAGGTGACCCCGATCGGCCCGGCACCGGCGGCGCCGGATGCCTCGGGCAACTTTGCCCAGCCCTGGACCTTCTCCGACGAGCGGCAGCTGTTCGGTGTTGCCCGCGGGGAGTTCGACTTCAGCGAGCGCGGCACGCTGTGGCTGGCCTTCGGCGGGCGCTACGGCGAGGAGGAGAACCGCCTGGCCAATCCGAACGCCACCACGAACGGCGCCACCACGGCCTTCCGCTTCGACAACACCCGTGAGGACGAGGTGCTCTCGGCCGACGGTGGTGTCCGCTTCGAATTCCAGACCGGCGCCATCGGCCATCGGCTGACCGTGTCCGCTTCCGCCGTGAGCCTGGATTCGCACAACGCCTTCGCGTTCTCCAACTTCTTCTCCGGCGTGGCCAGCGATCTGCGCAACCCGCTGCCGTCGGTGGCACCGTCGGCGGACTTCTTCCTCGGCGGCGACCTGGCCGACCCCCTGCGCACCGAGGCCGTGCGCAACTGGAGCGTGGCCATGGCCGACATGATGTCGCTGTTCGACGGCCGCGTGCTGGCCACCGTCGGTTTGCGGCGCCAGACCATCCGCACCCGCTCGTTCGATTTCACCAGCGGCAACCTGCAGTCCGAATTCGACGACCACGCGATCACACCGGTGGGCGGGCTGGTGCTCCGGCCCTATGAATGGCTGTCGCTGTACGCAAACTATTCCGAAAGCCTGCAGCCAGGGGAAATCGCCCCGGCCACCAGCGGTGGTGTGCCGATCAGCAATGCCGGTGAGGTGCTGGCGCCGTTCCGCGGCGACCAGGTGGAGTTCGGCCTGAAGCTCGACCGCGACAGCTGGGGCGGCAGCATCGCCGCCTTCACCCTGGCGCGGCCGAACAGCATCGTGGACAACGGCGTGTTCACCAACGACGGCGAGCAGCGCACCCGCGGCGTGGAGATCAGCTTCTTCGGCGAGCCCATGGATGGCCTGCGGATCATCGGCGGCGTGACCTTCCTGGACGCGGAACTGGAGACCACCCAGAGCGGGGTGGACGAGGGCAACACGCCGGTCGGCGTCCCGGACGTGCAGGCCAACGTCAACCTCGAATGGGATGTGCCCGGCGTGCCGGGCCTGACCCTGGACGGGCGCGTCATCCACACCGACCGCCAGTACATCAACAGCGCCAACACGCTCTCGATTCCCTCCTGGACCCGCATCGACCTCGGCGCCCGCTACCGGCTCAGCCTGGCCGACCGCGAGGTGGTGCTGCGGGGCCGCGTGGAGAACCTGGGCGACCGGGATTTCTGGGCCTCGGCCGGCGGCTTCCCCGGCGCCAACTACCTGGTGCTGGGCATGCCGCGGACCTTCGTGCTGTCGGCCTCGGTGGACTTCTGAGGCGGGCGCCGCTGGCCATGCGCCCGGTCGCCATCCGTGCCTGGTCCACGGTGCATACCTGGACCAGCCTGGTGTGCACGGTGTTCCTGCTCATGCTGAGCCTGACCGGCCTGCCGCTCATCTTCCACGACGAGATCGACGCCGCGCTCAACCCGGGGGCCTGGCAGCCGGCCCGGCCGGGCCAGGACCTGCTGGACCTGGACGAGCTGCTGGCCATCGCCCTGGCGCGCCGGCCCGGCGAGGTGGCCCTGTTCATGAGCTTCGACGAGGACCGGCCGGTGGTGAACGTCACCACCGGGCCGGCGCCAGGCGTGGCTGAATCGAAGATGCATTTCGCCTCCTTCGATCGCACCAGCGGTGATCCCGTGCTCGCGGCCGATCGCGGCGAGGCGGTCATGCACTTCCTGCTGCAACTGCATACCGACCTGTTCCTCGGCCTGCCCGGCATGCTGTTCCTGGGCTTCATGGGCCTGCTGTTTGTCGTGGCGGTGGTGTCCGGCGTGGTCCTGTACGTGCCGTTCATGCGCCGGCTTGCCTTCGGCACGCTGCGTTCAGGGCACTCACGCCGGGTGTTGTGGCTGGACTGGCACAACCTGCTGGGCATCGTGACCGTGGCCTGGGTGCTCGTGGTCGGTGGCACCGGGGTCATCAACACCCTGGCCGAGCCCATCATCGATACCTGGAAGCATGCACAGCTGGCCGATCTCATCGCCGCCGGTGACCGTTCCGCTGCCAGCGGTCAGGGGGCCTCCCTCGACGCGGCCGTGGCTACCGCCAGGCAGGCCGCGCCGGGCATGGTGCTGCAATTCGTCGCCTTCCCCGGCACTGCCTTCTCCACCGACCATCACTACGCCATCTTCCTGCACGGCAACACGCCGCTCACCGGTTTCCTCACCACGCCGGCGCTGGTGGATGCCGGCACGGGTGCCTTCGACGGCCTGCGTCGCAGCCCCTGGTATGTCCAGGCGCTGCAGCTGTCCAAGCCCTTGCATTTCGGCGACTACGGCGGCCTGCCGATGAAGTTGCTGTGGGCCGCCCTGACGCTGCTCACCATCATCGTGCTGGGCAGCGGCGTGTACCTGTGGCTGGTGCGCCGGCGCTCCGCTTCACCGGCGCAGGTCGGTGTGACAACGCTGGCCGGCCGCGGATGAGATCCCTCGCCCTGCCAGCCCTGATTGCCGCTATCAGTGCCACCGGGCTCGTGCTGGCGCTGCTGGGCGATGGCGTGATGGATGCGCTGGCGTGGCTGTGCCTGTCGCTGCCGCTGCTGGCCGTGCTGGCGGCGCTTGCCCGCCGACGCGCCTGAGGCGGGCTCAGCCCGCTGCCAGCGGGGCGAGCAGGGCCCCGCCCAGCAGCCAGGCGATGGCCAGTGTCACCACGACCTGCAGGATGCGCTCGGTGAGCGAAGCGCCGCCATGATCATGCGCGTGGTCGTCCCCGCTGCCGGTGCGCGCCAGCCACGCCAGGATCCCCGAGGCACCCAGGAAGGCCAGGTTCAGCCAGAACCCGTAATCGATACGGAAATGATCCCGTCGTGAGGGCGCGCTGGCCGCGTCCGCGCCCGGCAGCAGGTCCAGCGCGGCCAGGCCGTAATGCAGGGCGAGCGAGGTGATGACCAGGCCGCTCAGCAGCAGCACCAGGATGTACAGGGCCATGCGCCAGCCGTAGTAGGCCGCGTTGATCCGCAGTACCGGCAGCACCACCAGGTCGGAGAAGATGAAGGCCATGACGCCGGCGAAGCTGACCCCGCGCTCGAACAGCAGCGCCGCCAGCGGGATGTTGCCCATCGAGCCGATGAAGGTGAAGAACGCGGCCACCGGCCCGACCAGGGTCTGGGCGAGCAGCCGGCCAAAGCCGGGTTCCGCGGCCCCGGCGCTGCCGGCACCCGGGAACAGGGCGTGGAAGAAACTGTCGGGCACGAAGGCGGCGATGATGCCCGCCACCGTGAAGCCGATGGTCACATCCTTCCAGACCATCTGCCATTCCATGAGGTAGGTGCGCCCGATGCGCGTCCAGCCCTCGCGGCTGGTGGCCAGCCGGCGCCACTGCGATGGCTGGCCATCATCGTCGGTATCGTTGTCGGGCAGCCTGGCCCGTGCGTCGCGGACCAGGCGGCGCGGCCGGGTGATGGCGACGAAGGCCCAGGCCCACAGGATGAGCAGCACCCCGCCGACGTATTCCCCGGCAACGAACTGCCAGCCCAGGAACAGCGCGATCACGATGCCCAGTTCAATCACCAGGTTGGTCGATGACAGCAGGAAGGCCAGCGCCGGGGCAAGGCCGGCACCCTTGCCGAACAGTGCCCGGGTGGTGGACAGCGCGGCAAAACTGCAGGAGCTGGAGATGAAGCCGAAGAACGTCCCGAGCGCCATGCTGCGCGGGCCGCTGCTGCCCATGCTGCGCTGCATGCGCTCGCGGGTGACCAGCACCTGGATGAGGCTGCTGACCAGGTAGCCCAGGGCGAAGGCCCACAGGGCCATCCAGAAAAACCCCAGGCTGGTCATGGCAGCCCGGTGCCACTGCTCGAGAAAGGACGTGGGCATGTGCGGTATCCGTGTGCCGGTCGGCATCCGGGGCCGGCGGCGCGATTGACGACGAGCGGGGGAATGCCAGGGCCGCTGCAGCCGCTTGAATCACGTGCCGGGGCATGGCCGCCGGGCTTTTGGGTAGGTTGCCAAGGCTAACCTCCCGCCGGCACGGATTCAAAAACACCCCGCGCCGGGCGCTGCAGTCGCGCCTTGTGCGCCCTGGCTTGCCAGCGTGGCTGGCTGTGGGTACTGTATGGAAAAACAGTATCAGGGAATCATGCGGCAATCCTCATCACAATCAATCGCCCGCGTCATCGGGCCTGGCTTCAGCGTGCTGCTGGACGCACCGTTGCGGGAGCTGCCCGGTGGATGAGCCGCTGACCGGCCGGCAGGCGCAGGTGCTGGCGCTCGTGCGCGAGCGCATCGCCCGCGACGGCATGCCGCCCACGCGCCAGGAGATCTGCGCGGCGCTTGGCTTCCGTTCGCCCAACGCCGCCGAGGATCACCTGCGTGCGCTGGCCCGCAAGGGCGTCATTGAATTGCTGCCCGGCGCGGCCCGCGGCATCCGCGTGCTGCTGGAGGAGGCCGCCAGCGAGGCCCTGCCGGTGGTGGGCCGGGTCGCCGCCGGCAACCCCATCCTGGCCGAGGAGCACATCGAGGCCTGGCAGCCACTGGCCGGCGCCGTGTTCAGCCCGCGGGCCGATTACCTGCTGCGGGTACAGGGCATGAGCATGCGCGATGCCGGCATCCTCGACGGCGACCTGCTGGCCGTGCACGCCACGCCGGAGGTGCGCAGCGGCCAGATCGTGGTGGCCCGCATCGACGACGAGGTCACCGTCAAGCGTTTCCGCCGGCGGGGCAACCGTGTGCGCCTGATGCCCGAAAACCCGGATTTCCTGCCCATCGAAGTCGACCTGCGCAGGCAGGAGCTGGTCATCGAGGGCCTGGGGGTCGGTGTCCTGCGCAACAAGACCCCGCTGTAGGCCGGCCGGCAAGGTCGGGTGCCAGCATGTCCGCTTGCCATCACGCCGCCCCTGCCGTGCGCCGCGGCACCGGCATGAACAGACCCGGCCGGCCGCCGCTGTTGCAGG
>CAYGQN010000066.1:0-9495 GCA_964351795.1 uncultured Gammaproteobacteria bacterium | reverse complement strand
CGGCGGCCCCGCACCGTGGCCCGCGCCTGCCGATATGAGCATTCCTCCTGGTCCGACGCTACCTGCCAGCGGTGCCGACAGTGCCGCCCCGGCGCTGGAGGACATCGTCCGCCGGCATGGCCTGTGGCGTGGCCGGGCCCGTCATCAGCCCGGCCTGCGTACCGAGCCCTCCGGCATTCCGGTGCTGGATGCGGCCCTGCCCGGTGGCGGCTGGCCGCGCGGGGCGCTGGTGGAACTGCTCGGTGAAGCCGACGGCCGCGGTGCCTTCAGCCTGATCGTGCCGCTGCTGGCACGCCTGAGCGCGGCCGGGCGGATGGTGGCGCTGCTGGCTCCGCCCTACCGCCCCTATGCGCCGGCGCTGGCGGCGGCCGGTGTCGCCCTGTCGCAGGTGCTGCTGGTGCGCGGTGCGGGCGAGCGCGAGCAGTGCTGGGCACTGGAGCAGAGCCTTCGCAGCGGTGCCTGTGCCCTGGCCTGTGCCTGGGTGGGCCGGCTCGAGATGACCGCCCTCCGGCGCCTGCAACTGGCTGCCGAGGCGGGTGATGCGATGGGCTTCCTGCTGCGCCCGGCGGCCATGCACCGGCAGATCTCCGCGGCGGCGCTGCGCCTGCTGCTGCATCCCGAGCCCGGCGGCATGGGTGTGGATATCCTCAAGAGCCGGGGGGCGTGGCCGGCCGGCCGGATCCACCTGGCCCACCTGCGCGACTGAGCCACCGCTGTCGATGGCGCCGCCGATGCCAGGCCAGGGTGGACATCGCCCGCAACGCTGTCCGCCGCCTCCACGGCGGTTGCGCCGGTGCCGCTAGCCCGGGCCTCCGGCCGGCTGTGGCTGGGTCTGCATTTCCCCGCCCTGGCGGTGGAGGTGTTCACCCGCGGCATGGTCGAGCCGCCGGCCTGCGTGGTGCGCACCGGCGAGGGCAGCACGCAGCGGGTCTGCGCGGTCAACGCCGCCGCCGCAGCCCTGGGCATCTCGCCCGGCCTGCGCCTGGGGGCCGCGCACGCGCTCGGCAGCATCGAGGTCTTCGCCCGCCGGCCCGATCTCGAGCACGAGGCCCTGACAGCACTGGCCGCCTGGGCCGGGCAGTTCACCAGCGAGGTGAGCCTGGCGGCGCCGGATGCCCTGTTGCTGGAAATCGGCGGCAGCCTGCGCCTGTTCGATGGCATCACGGGCTTGCGCGAGGTGCTGCATCGGGAGGCCGCCGGCCTCGGCTACAGCCTGCAGATGGCCGGTGCGCCCACTCCGCTGGCGGCACTGTGGCTGGCCCGCGCCGCCCGGCGGCGGGTGGTGCAGCGTGCCGCGCGCCTGCCCGCGGCCCTGGCATCGCTGCCGCTGACCGTGCTCGATCTGCCGGCACGGACCCTGCGCTCGCTGGCCGGTCTGGGTGTGGCGGATATCGGTGAACTGGCCCGCCTGCCGCGGCGCGAACTGGCGCAGCGCCTGGGTCCGGCGCTGGTGGACCTGCTGGACCGGGCCCTGGGGCGGCGGCCGGATCCGCGGGCCCTGTTCCAGGCCCCGGCCGGCTTCCAGCGGCGCCTGGAGCTGCCGACTCCCCTGCCCGGTGGTGAACACCTGGACTTCGTGCTGGAACGCCTGCTGCGGGAACTCACGGCCTGCCTGCGGGCGCGCGAGGGCGGGGTGCAGCGTTTTCACCTGTTGTTCGAGCACGAACATGCCGGGCCGACCCGGCTGGAAGTGGGCCTGCTGGCACCGGGTCGCGAGCATGCACGCCTGTGGCGGGTGCTGCTGGAGCGCCGCGAGCGGCTGCGTCTGCCCGGCCCGGTGAGCGCGGTGACGCTGGCCGCCGCCGAGATACTGCCGCTGGCCGGCGTGGCCGGGGACCTGTTCGATGATGCTGCCGAGGGCCTGCAGGCGCGCGACCTCGACCTCATCGAACGCCTGCGGGCAAGGCTTGGCAATGAGGCGGTCACCGGCCTCGCCACGGTGGCCGAGCACCGGCCCGAGTACGCCGTGCGGGAATGCAGCCCGGCCGCGACAGGCGGTGAACGCGGCGCCGGGGGCCGGCCGGCGCAGGAGAGCCGCGCCCGGCGGCCGCTGTGGCTGCTGCCCGAGCCGATGCCGCTGGCCGAGGAGGGCGGGCGGCCGCTGCTGCGCGGCCGCCTGCGTTTGGGCAACAGCCGCGAGCGGCTGCAGTCGGGCTGGTGGGATGGCGCCGACCAGCAGCGTGATTATTTCATCGCCGAGGACAGCAGCGGCGTGCGCCTGTGGGTCTACCGTGATCTGCGCGCCGGGCGCTGGTACCTGCACGGCATCTTCGATTGACCCGCTGCGGATCACGGACGCCGATGCCAACCCGGATGTACGCGCCCGGCCTGTTGCGGGCAGGCGTATGCGGGGAATCAGCGGATGAAGCAGTGCTGCTGCGCGGCTGCGTGGTGCAGGGCATCCAGGCGCGCGTTCATGGCGAGGTCGGCCTGGCTGCGATGATGGGACTGGGTGGCGGTCACGCCCCACAGGTAATACAACGGCGTGGCCACCACGCCGAGGAAGCCGATGGCCTGGTTGCGGTTGTCGTCCCAGTAGGCCGGGAGGGTACGCCCGGCCTGCTGCACCTGCATCAGCTCCAGTGCCTGGTAGTACAGGGTCTCGCAGCTGGCGCGCGCGTCCTCGGGGCTGCCGGCGCGCATGGCCGGCCGCGGCGGCGGGTGCATGAGGTCGCGCCAGGCAGCGCCCACGACCGCCTTGCCACCGTTCCAGGCCTGCCGGGGCAGGCGCCGCAGGGCGCCGCTGGCATCGCCGGCAGTATCCGCCGCGGCCGGCGCCGATGCGGCTGGCGCCGCGGGCCCGGCAGTCGCCACCGTGGCCACGCTGGCGGCCTGCCAGTCGGTCTGTTCAATCACGGTACTGACAGGCACTGTACTCGCGGGCACTGTGCCGGTGGGCGGGGCTTGCGGTGCGGGTGCGCTCGCCGGTGGTGATGCGTTGGCCGTCGGCGCCTGGCCGGCAGCGGCGCCAATGCCGGCCAGCTGTTCGGCGGGCACGACGAGCGGCTCCCCGGCCGCATCGATGACCTCATCGGCAAGGCTGCCGACGGGCGCGCACAGGCCAAGCGCCAGCGGGACGAACATCAGGCGAGGGTGCAGACGGGGCATGGGCGTGTCCTCCTGGCTTGAACTATCGACTGCCGGGAGGCGGCACTTGAGGTGCTCCGGGTGGATCGTTGCGGGGTGCGCTGCCGTTCCGGCGGGGCCGGACCTGCCCGGCACCGGCCCGCTCGCGGGGGCCGTGCGGCGCCCGGGGCTCGGTGACGCCGCCTGATGTCAGCCCGCGGGCGCCCGTGGCCAAGGCGGGCACGCCTTTGCATGCTTGCCCCGCAGACAGAAAAAAGGGGCCCGGAGGCCCCTTTTTCCCCAAGCTGTCGGGAACGGCCTAGTTGACCGATTCCAGGTACAGGAAGCCGACACCACCGGACAGGCCGAGGCCACGATTGGTCTCGATGGCCAGCGGGTGCAGCGAGATGTTGTCGTTGCCGCCACCGACCAGCGCCTTGGCACCCAGGCCGACACCAGCCGCCGCGGTCACCTCACCGCCGACGTACTTGCCGGCGAGCGAGCCCGCTTCCGGCTTGACGTCGGAACTCGCGGCGAAGACCGTGAAGGCGATCTTCGAATCATTGCGGAAGCTCAGGTCCAGGCCGAGTGCAATACCGGTCTCGCCCTTGTACTTCTCCATCGTGCCCTGGTTGTTGAACGTGCATTCCACGTCGGCGGTCGAGCGGATCAGCAGGTTCACGCGGGAACCGGGCACCACCTCGCACTCGATGACACCGAGCTTCACGCCCTGCTGGGCGAAGACGTTCTGAACGGGGATGGCCGCCAGCATGGCGACCGCGAATACTGCAACGAACTTGAGTGACTTCATCTGCTTGCCTCTCCCTTAGCCTTCTTGAGTTGATACGAATCCCATTCCCCAATGACCGCGGCCGCTCATGACTGGGCTGGCCCGTCGATCAGAAGTCTGGCACCAGCCCCGCGGGGTGTCGAGCGAGTACTGGTGGTTTCCGGGCATTGCTTACGCGCTGCGCGGCAGTGGCTGTAGCGGCTGCCAGTCCTCCGGCTTTAAAGGCACCAGGCCCCAGGCGGCCCGTGCCTCATCGCAGCGCGGGTTGTGTTCCCCGTCGCTCCAGGAGGCGGGAAAGTCGCGGCAGGTCGAGCTTCGCTGGGCGTAGATGGTGCAGGCGACGCGTTGCCCGATTTCGCCCTCCAGGGCGATGCAGCGGGGCTGTTTGCGGTCGGTACCGATCATGACGCGCAGCTGCGGGGTGAGCTGGCGGGTCAGGGCAACGGGTACGCCGCCGGGCAGGGCGTCATCGGCTTCAGCCCAGTAGAACGAGGCACGGTAGTGCGCGCAGCAGGCGCCACAGTTCACGCAGGGATTGCTTGTGTGCATTCAGTCCGGACAGACCGAAATCGAAACGGCTGGGCCGCCGCAGGCGCGCTGATTGTATGCCTGCGCACGGGCTTTGGATAGCAGCGGTCGCGCTTGCCGCTGCCGGCCACGGCGGGATTGCCGTTTACGCCGGATACTGTATAAATAAACAGTATGCAGGAAGCCCGCCAGCACAGCTGCTCCCGCGGCGCGACGGAACCGGATTTTGCCGAGCTGCATGTGCTCAGCAATTTCAGTTTCCTGCGCGGCGCTTCGCACCCGCACGAGCTGGTGCAGCGGGCGCATGCGCTTGGCTACAGCGCGCTGGCCATCACCGACGAGTGCTCACTGGCCGGCGTGGTGCGGGCCCATGTCGCTGCCAGGGACTGCGGCCTGAAGCTGCTCATCGGCAGCGAGTTCCGGCTGGCCGACGGCCTGCGGCTGGTGGCACTGGCCATGGACCGCGACGGTTACGGCAGGCTGTGCGCGCTCATCACCCTGGGCCGGCGACGCGCGCCCAAGGGGGCTTACCGGCTCGAGCGCGCCGACTTCGCCGACGGCCTGCCGGGCTGCCAGGTGCTGTACCTGCCGGCACGCAGCGGGCCCGGCAGTGACGCGCAGCGGGCGCAGGAGGGGGCCTGGGTGGCACGGACTTTCGGGGCCCGGGCCCGCATTGCCGTGGAGCTGTTCCTGGAGGCCGATGATGCCGCCTACCTGGCCAGCCTGGAGGCGCTGTCGGGCAGTACCGGCCTGGCGCTGGTCGCCGCCGGCGATGTGCACATGCATTGCCGCTCGCGCCGGGCCCGGCAGGACACCGTCACCGCGATCCGCATCGGCCGGCCGCTGGCACAGGCCGGCTTCGCGCTGTTTCCCAATGCCGAGCGCAGCCTGCGCCCGCGTGCGCGCCTGGCCGGCATCTACCCGCCGGCGCTGCTCGCCGGGACGCTGGCGGTGGCCGATGCCTGCCACTTCAGCCTCGACACGCTGCGCTACGAATACCCTCAGGAGCTGGTGCCGGCCGGGCACACGCCGGGCAGCTGGCTGCGCGAGCTCACCGAGGCCGGCCTGCGGCGGCGCTGGCCTGCGGGTGTGCCGGCGAAGGTGCGGGCGCTGATCGAACATGAACTCGCCCTCATCGCCGAGATGCGCTACGAGCCGTTCTTCCTCACCGTCGACGACGTGGTGCGCTTCGCCCGCGGCCGCGGGATCCTCTGCCAGGGGCGTGGCTCGGCAGCCAACTCGGCGGTGTGCTATGCGCTCGGCATCACCGAGGTCGACCCCGAGCGCATGGATCTCCTGTTCGAGCGCTTCATCTCCAAGGAGCGCAACGAGCCGCCCGACATCGACGTGGACTTCGAACACCAGCGCCGCGAGGAGGTCATCCAGTACATCTACGCCAAATACGGCCGCGAGCGTGCGGCACTGGCAGCCACGGTCATCAGCTATCGCGCACGCAGCGCGGTACGCGACGTGGGCAAGGCGCTCGGCATGAGCGCCGGGCAGGTGGATCGCCTGGCCCGCAACCTGCACTGGTGGGATCACAACCGCATTGATACCGAGCGCCTGCGCGAGACCGGCTTCGACCCGGCCAGCCCGCTCATCCAGCGCCTGGTGACGCTGGTGGGCCAGCTGGTGGGTTGCCCGCGGCATCTCTCCCAGCACGTGGGCGGCTTCGTCATCGCCCGCGACACGCTGGCCAGCCTGGTGCCGGTGGAGAATGCCGCCATGGCCGAACGAACCGTCATCCAGTGGGACAAGGATGATCTCGAGGCGCTGGGCCTGCTGAAGGTGGACTGCCTGGCGCTCGGCATGCTCAGTGCCATCCGCCGGGCGCTGGACCTGCTGGCCGGGGCCGGCGGGCCGCACCTGGCGCTGGCCGATATCCCGCCGGAGGATGCCGCCACCTACGCCATGATCCGCCAAGCCGACACCATCGGCGTGTTCCAGATCGAATCGCGTGCGCAGATGACGATGCTGCCGCGCCTGAAGCCGGTGTGCTACTACGATCTCGTCATCGAGATCGCCATCATCCGGCCGGGGCCCATCCAGGGCGACATGGTGCATCCCTACCTGCGCCGGCGCGAAGGCCTGGAGCCGGTGTCCTTTCCCTCCGAGGAGGTGCGGGCCGTGCTCGAGCGCACCCTGGGCGTGCCGCTGTTCCAGGAGCAGGTCATCAAGCTTGCCACCGTGGCCGCCGGCTTCACGCCCGGCGAGGCCGATCGCCTGCGTCGCTCCATGGCCACCTGGAAGAAGAACGGCGGCATGGCGGAGTTCGAGTCGCGCCTCATCGACGGCATGCGCGCGCGCGGCTACGACGCGCAGTTCGCCCGGCAGATCTACCAGCAGATCCTCGGCTTCGGCGAGTACGGTTTCCCGGAGTCGCACTCGGCCAGCTTTGCATTGCTCGCTTACGTGTCGGCCTGGTTGAAGTGCCATGCGCCGGGCCTGTTCACCGCGGCGCTGCTGAACAGCCAGCCCATGGGTTTCTACGCGCCGGCGCAACTGGTCCAGGACGCGCAGCGCCACGGCGTGAAGGTGCTGCCGGTGGATGTGAATCACAGCGCCTGGGATTGCCTGCCCGAGGCGCGTGCCGATGCCGGCCTGGACCCGGGTGCGCCGTTTGCCTGGCCGCTTGAGGCTGCGGATCCCTGTCGGCGGGTGAACGCGGCCGTGCGCGCCTGTGATCGCGCCCATGCACTGCGCCTCGGGCTGCGGCTGGTGAAGGGCCTGTCCGCCAACGCGGCGGCGCGCATCGTTGCCGCCCGGCCGGCGCGTGGCTGGCGCGAGGTCGCTTCGCTGGCGCGCGAGGCGATGCTCGATCGCAAGGACCTCGAGGCCCTGGCCGCCGCCGGTGCGCTTGCCAGCCTGGCCGGCAACCGGCACCTGGCCCGCTGGGCGGTACTGGGGGTGGAGAAGCCTTTGCCGCTGGAAACGGCGGTGGCCGAAGCGCCGGTGCAGATGGCCCTGCGCGCCGGCGCCGGCGGGCAGGGCGGCGGGATCCCTGCCGGGGCCACGACGGCCTGGCGGGCAGGGTCCGGTGCGCCGGCCCCGGCCCCGGCCGCTGCCGTGCCCATGCTGCGCCCGCCCGGCGAGGGCGAGAACATCGTTGCCGATTACGCCAGCACCGGCCTCACCCTGGGCCGGCACCCGCTGGCGCTGCTGCGTGAACGCCTGGCCGGCCTGGGCTGTTTCACCGCCGCCGAGCTGGCGCATTGCCAGCACGGTGATGCCGTACGCGTGGCGGGCCTGGTGATCAACCGCCAGCGCCCCGGCACCGCCACCGGCGTGGTGTTCGTCACGCTGGAGGATGAATCCGGTCATGCCAATATCATCGTCTGGCGCAGCATCGTCGATGCCCAGCGACGTGCGCTGCTGGCCTCCCGCCTGCTGTGCGTGGATGGCGAACTGCAGCGCGATGGCGAGGTCATCCACGTGGTCGCGCACCAGCTCGGTGATCTGTCGGGCCTGCTCGGCCGGCTGACCGTCAGCTCGCGCGACTTTCACTGAGCCTGGCCCCCGTGCCGCATGACCTGGCTCCGGGTGCGTCCGGCATGACCTCATGTGTCCGCGCGGCGGCGGCGGATGCTCGCGCATCGCGCCCGAGCCGCGCCTGGCCGCCTGCCCGGTCACCATGGCTCGCCGACACCATCGCCATGGCCCGGCCGAATGTCCGCACCACCGGCGCTGCCATGCCGGCCGGCCTCCGGTCTGCTTCGGGGTTCCTGCTGCTGCCCCGGCTCCGAATGGCCGTCGCCCGGTGGCCCGGCTTTGTACTGCCGTACTGCCGCCGGCCGGGCTTTCCGGCTGCCCGAGGCAGGTGTCATCGCGCCAGCGCCATGCCGCGACCGGGGGCGTGATCGCCGCGCTTTCCCGGGGCCGGCGCCAGCCCTAGAATGAGCGCCCCTTGCGACCATCGCGGCCACCGGCCGCTGCCACCCGGGAGAGTGCATGAGCGAGTATCTGTTCACCGAGGATCACCAGTGGATCCGCGACGAGGGCGACGGCCATGCCATCGTTGGCATTACCGATTTCGCCCAGCGCCAGCTCGGCGATATCGTCTACGTCGAGCTGCCCGAACCCGGCACCGCGGTGACCCAGCACGAGCCGGCCGGCAGTGTCGAGTCGGTCAAGGCGATGGCCGATCTGCACAGCCCCGCCAGTGGCAGCGTCGAGCGCGTCAACGAACGTCTGGCCGAAGAACCCGAACTGCTGAACACCGATCCCATGGACGATGGCTGGCTGTTCCGCATCCGCCTGTCCGAGCCCGACGAACTCGAGGAACTCATCACCGAGGAGGAGTACCGGAACTTCGTGGCCACGCAGGAATAATCGCGTTGCTGCAGGCCAGCATGACGGCCCGCTTGTGCAATGCGGCACATGGCCCGGGCGGGTCAGAAGCGGCAGTCGGCTATCATGGGGCACTTGAAGGGACGAGCCTGAAGGGGAACCCGTGATGAACCGCGAGATCGTCGTATCCGTGGTCGGCACCAACCGGCCGGGCCTGGTCGACACCCTGTCGGCCTGCCTGCTTGCCCATGGCGCCAACTGGACCGAAAGCCGGATGACCCGTATGGCCGACCGCTTCGCCGGCGTGCTGCGCGTGAGCGTGAGCGAGGCGAATGCCCCCGACCTGGTGGCCGCCCTGGAGATGATTTCCGAACCGGGCCTGTACGTGTACGCCGAAGCGGCACGCACCAATCCCACGGATCACCAGGCCTTCCGCCTGGAGCTGACCTTCACCGGCCGCGATCGCCCGGGTATCGTCCATGCGCTCACCCGTGTACTGGCGGATTTCGGGATCAGCATCGACGAGTTCGAGACCCGCAGCCAGGCCGGCCACTGGGACGACAGCGCCATGTTCGACGGTCGCGCCATGCTCAGTGCCGGCCAGCTGGTCGACGTGCAGACCCTGCGTCGCGCCCTGGAGCAGGCCAGCCCCGGCATGCTCGTTACGGTGCATGCGTTCAGCCGCGGCAAACCGGTCTGAAGCGGGAAACTGAACGCCGCAAAGTCCGTGTCATCATCGCGCCCGCGCGCGTAACACCGCTTGAGGGACTGTGTTGCGCTGCAATACACTATGCGCCCCCGGAAAGGGCGGCCTGGCCGAGCAG
>CAYGQN010000065.1:9372-15000 GCA_964351795.1 uncultured Gammaproteobacteria bacterium | reverse complement strand
GCTGTGCGCCGCGGCGACCGCTGTCATTGACCCAGGTGCGGGCGTCGTTGCTTGCCGTGTTCGCCTGCAGGCCGAGGGTCCATTCCAGCAGATGGCCGCCGATGTCGCCCTGGCCGACGGCATCGGCGAACAGGCCGAATTCGTGTTCGCTCTGGTCGATGATGCCGGCGAAGCGCGTGATGGCGTGGTCGAGCCCGCGCCATGAGTACCAGGCACCGCCGGCCACGGTGAGGCCGTCGAACTGCGCCACCGTCCGGCTCGCGATGCGCACCACGTCCAGGTTGCGGTCCCAGTCGTCGGCTTCGGGCCCGGGGTCGAGTACCAGCACGGGCCCGCCCGGGAAGAAGGGCCCGGCCGTGACCGGTCGCCCGGCCGCCTCGGGATTGTCGAGGGCATCGCGCAGCGACAGCGCACCGGCCAGTTCGAAGTTGTCGCTCAGCGCGGTGACATACAGGCGGGTTTCCACGTTGTCGGCCGGCCGCCAGCCGATGTTGGCGAAGCCGTAGCCGCTTTCCACCCCGCTGTGATCGCGAAAGCCATTGCTGTGCAGGGCGGTCGCGGTGGCGTACACGTCCCAGGATTCCTCGGCGTGGGCGAAGCCGACGTTGGCTCGCAGGGAATCGAAGCTGCCACCCTCGATGCGGGCATGCACCCGCGCGGGCGCGGTGATGCCGGTCGGGGTGACCACGTTCACCGCCCCGCCCAGCGAAGCGGCACCGTAACGCAGGCCGTTGGCGCCCTTGAATACCTCGATGTACTGGATGGACAAGGGGTCCACTTCCTGGAACTCGGTGGAGCCGCTGGCCCGGGTGATGGGAATGCCGTCGCGCAGCAGGGTCAGGCCGCGGCGTTCGAAGGAGGAGTTCAGGCCCGAGCCGCGCACGGAGATACGGTTCTCGCGCTGGGCGGAGGTATCGGCGAACACGCCGGGGGTGAAGGCCAGCGTATCGCCGATGCTCTGGGCGAAATCGTCGAGAAACACTTCGGCTTCCACGAAGCCGATGCCGCCGGGGACGCGCTCGAGTCGCTCGCGCGCCTGGTCGGGAGAGGGGGAAGTCAGCGAGCCCCGGGCGCGTTCGGCCGTGACCACGATTTCCTCGGCAATGGCGCGCTGGCCCAGGCCCTGGGCCAGCGCCGGCGCCGCAGCGCCCTGCAGAAGGCAGGTGCCCAGCAGCGCCAGTGCCATGCCGGCGTCCAGTCGCATGCGCGCCGCAAAGCCGGCTTGCGTGCCGGCGTCTGCCCTGCCTTGGAAATCCATTTGCGCCTGCTGCCCCGTGGTGTCATCCAGCGACTCAGGGCGCGCAAGTTAGCCCGCCGGGGCGGGATCGCCAATGCGGTAAATTGTCGCAGCCGCCGGCGGGCGGCGGGGCTCAGCTGCTGCGGAAGATGAAGCCGTGGTCGGCGGCCATCAGCAGGCCGATCAGCGCTGGCGGCAGGTCGGCCTCCAGTTGCATGTGCCGTCGAGTGGTGAACAGCGATGGTGCGGACACGATGGTCGCCACCGGCCGCTGGCGCGCGTCGACCGTGACCGTGTAGCGGCAGGACTTCCACCACGACTCGTTGCTGTCGGTGGTGTACTGGATGTACTCGTCGCCGTCGAGGCTGAGGATGCTCAGCTTGAGGCAGGGCTCCTTGTTGCCGAACACGAAGCCGGTGTTGGGGAAGTAATCCGCCCGGCCGCATTCGCGCTTGCCCTCCACGAACACCAGTTCGTGGTGCGCATGCTGGGCGGCATTGCCTCCATGCGCCCCGACGCGCAGGACGTCGATTTCACGCCGGCCGGCGACGATGGTGTAGGAATGCATGGGGCGCAGCATGGACATGCGCGCCTCGATGTCCGGGCCGCCGCGGCGGGGCGTGGCGATCAGGCGGTTCTTGAGTGATTCGCGCAGGCTGT
Source organism: uncultured Gammaproteobacteria bacterium (assembly GCA_964351795.1). Taxonomy (GTDB): domain Bacteria; phylum Pseudomonadota; class Gammaproteobacteria; order JADZEE01; family JADZEE01; genus CAYGQN01. Next base: position 13,103 of record CAYGQN010000065.1, on the reverse strand, counting down.
AGTCGTGCTGCTCGCTGACCTGCGCCAGTTGTGCCGGGCAGCGTTCGAAGCCCCGGCGATCAATGCGCTCCAGCACCATCGGCAGGGTGTCGCCGGCGTTCAGTGCGATGCTCATGTCCGTATCCTTGTCCCGCGCGTCCTTCCCCCTTATCGGCCGGTCGTGGCTGCGCCTGAGCGCCGGCCCGCATGGCTCAGGCCCGCAGGGCGGTCTTGGCCGGCGCGCCCGGATCCTCGCGCACCAGCCTCGGCACCAGGTAGCCGGGCAGGCGGTCGGTCAGCGCCCGGTGCAGTGCCAGGGCACGCGCCAGGGGTACATCGAAGTGGGCGGCCCCGGCCACCGGGTCGAGCAGGTGCAGGTAATAGGGCAGGGCGCCGGCCTCGTGCAGGCGCTCGCTGAGTGCGGCGAGGGTGTCGGCGTCATCGTTGACGCCGGCCAGCAGCACGGCCTGGTTCAGCACGTCCACGCCGATGGCACGCAGGCGGGCCAGAGCGGCGGCGACAGCGGCGTCTATTTCGTTGGCGTGGTTGGCATGGATCACCATGACCACCCGGGCCGGGGTGGCCTCCAGCCAGCCCAGCAGCGCCTCGCAGATGCGGTCGGGGATGACCACCGGCAGGCGGCTGTGGATGCGCAGCCGCCGGACCTGGGGCAGGGCGGTAAGGCGTCCGGCCAGCGCCGCCAGGCGGCGGTCGTCCAGCACCAGCGGATCGCCGCCGCTCAGAATCACCTCGCTGACCGTGGGCCTGGCCACCAGCGCCGCCACGGTGGCGTCAAGGCCGGACGGGCCGCTCTGGTGGGACTGGTAGGGGAAGTGCCGGCGGAAGCAGTAACGGCAGTGCACGGCGCAGGCGCCGGTCGCCACCAGCAGTGAGCGTCCCTCGTACTTGTGCAGCCAGCCGGCATCACCGGCGGCGGCGAGATCACCGACCGGGTCCGGCCCGAAGCCGGCAACCGGCTCCAGCTCGCGGCCGAGCGGCAGGACCTGGCGCAGCAGGGGATCCTGCGGATCGCCGGGACGCATGCGGGCGATGAACGCTTCGGGGACCCGCAGCGGGAACCCGGCCGCGGCGGCCCGGGCGGCGCTGAGCCCGGTCAGCGGCAGGCCCAGACGGGCCAGCAGGCGGGCCGGATCCCGCACCGCTTCGCGCAACTGGCGCTGCCAGTCGGACTGCTCCAACCCGGCCGGGCTTTCGGCTATCATGTCGCGCTTTTCCGGCTTCGTGGACATATTCTGTTATGGCTACCTTCGCGACCAACCAGTTCAAGCAGGGTCTTAAGATTCTACTGGACGGCGACCCGTACACCATCGTCGAGAACGAGTTCGTCAAGCCGGGCAAGGGCCAGGCCTTCAATCGCGTGCGGGTGCGCAACCTGCGCACGGGCCGCGTGCTGGAACGCACCTGGAAATCCGGCGAGACGGTGGAGGCCGCCGACGTGGTCGAACTGGACATGCAGTACCTGTACAGCGACGGCGAGCAGTGGCACTTCATGAACGAGGAAAGCTTCGAGCAACTCTCGGCCGGCGAGGCGGCCATGGCCGAGGCGGCACAGTGGCTCAAGGGCCAGGAAATCTGCACGGTGATGCTCTGGAACGGAGAGCCGTTGTCGGTTCACGCACCGAATTTCGTCGAGCTTGAAATCGTGGAGACCGACCCGGGTGTCCGCGGCGACACCGCCTCCGGCGGCACCAAGCCGGCCACCCTGGAAACCGGCGCGGTGGTCAAGGTGCCGTTGTTCATCGAGCAGGGCGAGAAGCTGAAAATCGATACCCGTACCGGCGAGTACGTCTCCCGGGCCTGATGTGCTGCCTCCCCGCCCGGTGGCCGACCCCGGCGGGCGGGGCGATGCCGGCGTCCACCAGAGCAAGCGTCGCGCGCCGGCCATGACCGGCTGACCATGCTGTTCAGCTCCCAGGTTTTCATCCTGCTGTTCCTGCCGCTGGTGACGGCGGCGTACTACCTGGCGGCCGCGAATCCGCGCGCCCGGCTGAACCTGTTGGTGCTCTCCTCGCTGCTGTTCTATGCCTGGTGGGACCCGCGCTTCGTGCCATTGCTGGGTGCTTCGGTGCTGCTGAACTGGACCCTGGCACACCTGGCCGGCCCGCCGGGCCTGCATGGCGGGCGTCGGCACACCGGCTTGCTGCTGGCCGGCGTTGCCATCAACCTCGCGCTGCTGGGCGTGTTCAAGTATGCCGATTTCGCGCTGGGCACGCTGGCCGCCCTTGGCGGGGGCGAGCACGCGGCGCTCGGGATCGTGCTGCCGCTCGGGATCAGCTTCTTCACCTTCCAGCAGATCTCCTACCTCGTGGATCGCCGCCGCGGCCAGGCGCCGGCCTATGGCCTGACCGAGTACGCCGCCTACGTGATGTTCTTCCCCCAGCTCATTGCCGGGCCCATCGTGCGCCACAACCAGCTGATCCCGCAGTTCGCGCTGTCGCCCCTGCGGCCCGGGCTGCAGGAGCGCCTCGGACGCGGCCTGCTGCTGTTCACCCTGGGCCTGGTGAAGAAGGTGTTCCTGGCCGATGAACTCGCGCCCATCGTCGACCCGCTGTTCGCCGACGCGGCCGGCATCGGTGCCGGCCCGGCCTGGCTGGGCGCCCTGGCGTACACCTTTCAGCTGTACTTCGATTTCTCGGCCTACTCGGACATGGCCATCGGCCTTGGCTGCCTGTTCGGCATGACGCTGCCGGTGAATTTCCACCAGCCCTACCAGGCCAGCTCGGTGCGTGAGTTCTGGCGCCGCTGGCACATGACGCTGTCGGAGTTCCTGCGTGATTACGTCTACGTCCCGATGGGCGGCAGCCGTGCCGGTGGCGCGCGCATGGTGCTGGCGGTGATGGCCACGATGTTGCTGTGCGGGTTGTGGCACGGCGCCGGCTGGACATTCGTGGTCTGGGGCGGGCTGCACGGCGCCGCGGTGCTGGTGAACCGGCTGTGGATGCGTACCGGCCTGGTCCTGCCGGACCTGCTCGGCTGGTTGCTGACCATGCTGTTCGTCGTGCTGGGCTGGGTGCTGTTCCGGGCCGCGGATTTCGACGTTGCCCTGGCGTTCCTGCGCGGCATGGCCGGGCTGCATGGCGCGGGTGCGATGGTGGATGAGGATGCCGCGCGCTTCGTGGTGTTCGCGGGACTGTTCGCCGTGCTCGGGCCGACCAGCGTCGAGATCGCCATGCACAGTGACAGGCCCCGGCGCGCGCTGGCCGCGGCTGCCGGCTTTGCCCTGGCGGCCTGCGTGCTGCACGTCGGTGCCGGCCGGCCCATGGAATTCATCTACTTCCAGTTCTGATGCCAACACCTCCCGACGCAGCCTGGCGCGGATTCACGCGGACCCTGGTCGGTACGGCCCTGGTGTTCGCCGTGCTCGTCGCCGGCTTCATCGTGGTTGTCGATCCCTACGCCAACGTGCCCTTTTCCCCGGCCCTGGATCGCGCGCCGGTGACGACCAACCAGCGCTTCTCGTACGTGTCGGTGGCGCGTGATGGCGGCTTCGGGGCGGCCCTGTTCGGTACCTCCACGGCACGGATGCTGCGGCCGGAGGCCCTGCAGGCGGCGTTCGGGCCGGTGTTCGCCAACCTCGCCATGAACAGCGCGACGGCCTGGGAGCAGTACCGCCTGTTCGACCTCTGGCGACGTTCCACCCCCGAACCGCGGATGCTGATGCTCGCGCTGGACGGGGTCTGGTGCCATCGCGAGGGGCCGGTGAAGCGCCTGACCTTCCGCCAGTTCCCGGA
>CAYGQN010000065.1:7215-9362 GCA_964351795.1 uncultured Gammaproteobacteria bacterium | reverse complement strand
CTGCTGTACCTGTTCAACGACAAGGCGCTGGAACAGGCCGTGCGCCAGCTCGAGCAGTTGCTGGGCCGGCGTGAGCCGAAGTACCGGCGCGACGGCTTCGGTGATTTCCTGCCGCCGGCCGCGCAGTACGATCCGGACAAGGTGCGCCGGGAACTGTACGGCGACGCCCGGCCCGCGGCCAACCCGCCGCCGCTGGCGCCGGCGGCCAGCGCCGACATCGAGGACTTCCCCATGCTGACCCTGCTGGAGGAAATCCTTGATCGCATGCCGGCGCAGGCGCGCACGGTGCTGTTCTTCGTGCCCTACCATGTGCAGGCCCAGCGCAGCGTGGCCAGCAGGATGCCCGAGTGCAAGCGCGCTGTGATGGACCTGGTGGCAGGCCGCGTCGGAACGCACCTGGTGGACTTCATGTTTCCCGGGCGCATCACCACCGAGGACCGCAACTACTGGGACAGGCTGCATTACGATCGGCCGGTGGCCGACGAGATAGTGAAACTGCTGGCCGCGGCCGTGCGCGATGGCCGGGGTGAGCCGGGCGCGGTGCGCTATCTCGCCGGCGCCACCGCGGCGGCTGCACGATGAACGACTGGCGGCCGGGCGCCTCCCTGGTCATGCTGCGCCGGCGTGCCCGCATGCTGGCCGACATCCGCGCCTTCTTCGCCGCCCGCGAGGTGCTGGAGGTGCAAACCCCGGCCATCGGCTCGGCCGCCATGCCCGACCCGAACATCCCGGCGATGACCGCCGATACCGGCCTGCCCGCGCCCGCCGGGCACTGGTACCTGCAATCCTCGCCCGAAGCGGCCATGAAGCGACTGCTCGCCGCCGGCAGTGGCGCCATCTACCAGGTCAGCCCGGCATTCCGGGCCGGCGAGGCGGGGCGGCTGCACAATCCGGAGTTCACGCTGCTGGAGTGGTACCGGCCCGGGTTCGATGATCATCGGCTGATGGACGAACTTGCCGCGCTGCTGGAGCATCTGGGGATCGCCGCCGGGGCGGAGCGGTCCAGCTATCGCGAGGTGTTCCTCGCGCATGCCGGCGTGGATCCCTTCACCACCGATACCGCCACGCTTGCCGCCCGGGCGGCCGCGGCCGGGCTCGGCGAGGCCGCGCCGGTGGATCGCGATGGCCTGCTCGATTTCCTCATGGCCACCCGGGTGTCGCCACGGCTCGGGCTGCAGCGGCCCGTGTTCGTGCACGACTACCCGGCCTCGCAGGCAGCGCTGGCCAGGCTGCGGCCCGGTGAGCCGCCCACCGCCGCCCGGTTTGAACTGTTCATCCATGGCATCGAGATCGCCAACGGCTACCACGAGCTGACCGACGCCGACGAGCAGGCCGCCCGCTTCGAGGCTGACAACGCGCGCCGTCGCGATGCCGGCCAGCCGGAGATTTCCGTCGATGCCCGCCTGCTGGCGGCACTGCGCGCCGGTCTGCCCGACTGCGCCGGCGTGGCCGTCGGCCTGGAGCGGCTGCTCATGGTGATGGCCGGGGCCGGGGACATCCGGCAGGTGCTGAGCTTCGACATCGACCGTGCCTGAGCCGCCGCGGGCCGCCGCCAGGGCGGATGGGTTAGAATCCGGCCGGGGAGCGGGGCGCGCATGGACCTGTATTCACTCGACAAACTGATGACCGAAACCCGGCGGGTGGCGGCCGAGTACCGTCGCAGCACGGGCAAGACGCTGCCGGTCAGCGGCGAGCTGGCCGTGCATGACGCCATCCGCCTGCTTGGCCTGGCCCCCGCGCCCGATGGCGTGATCGGCTACGACGCGCTGTGGGAACGCGGCGATACCCGTATCACGGTGCAGGTGAAGGGCCGGGTGGTGTTCGACGAGGATCGCGGCGGCCAACGCATCGGCCAGGTCAGGCAGGACCAGGCCTGGGACTGCCTGGCGCTGGTTATCATGGATGATGACTATGAAACAGTTGAAATCTTCATGGCCCTGCGCGATGACGTGCTGGCGGCCATCGACAAGCCGAGCGAGAGCCGCCGCAAGCGCGGGGCCCTGTCGCTGGCGCGTTTTCGCATCATCGGCGAACGGGTCTGGTCGCGCGAGGGTGGTGCCGAGCTGGATGCCATCTGGCCGCAGCCGGATGCCGGCTGAGCGGCCCGCGCTGCCCGAGCGCCGGGCTCGCGCTGGCTGCGGTCGAGG
>CAYGQN010000065.1:0-7205 GCA_964351795.1 uncultured Gammaproteobacteria bacterium | reverse complement strand
TTGCTGAACACGCTGCGCGAGGCCTTTGCCGCCGACGGGCCGCTCGCCGCGGCGGTGGCGCATTACCATCCGCGGGCGCAGCAGGTGGAAATGGCCGACGCCGTGGCCGACGCCATCGGCGAGCGCGAGGTGCTGGTCTGCGAGGCCGGTACCGGTACCGGCAAGACCTTCGCCTACCTGGTGCCGGTGTTGCTGTCCGGCCGCCGCACCATCATTTCCACCGGCACGCGGCACCTGCAGGACCAGCTGTTCAACCGTGATCTGCCGCTGGTGCGCGATGCGCTGCGTGCCGAGGCCAGCGTCGCCCTGCTCAAGGGGCGCGGCAACTACCTGTGCCTGGAACGCCTCGACCGCAGCCAGCGCGAGCCCGAGGACCTGTTCGCCGGCGCCGATGCCCAGCTCGCCCGCGTCGTGCAATGGGCCCCGCGCACGGCCAGTGGCGACATTGCCAGCTGCGCCGGCGTGCCGGAGAACTCGCTGCTGTGGGCACAGCTGACCAGCACGGCCGAGAACTGCAGCGGGCGCGAGTGTGCCTTCTACGAGCAATGCCACGTCATGGAAGCGCGGCGGCGGGCGGCCGCCGCCGACATCGTGGTGGTCAATCATCATCTGCTGCTGGCCGACATGAACCTGCGCGAGGACGGCTTCGCCGAGGTGCTGCCGGCCGCCGACACCATCATCTTCGACGAGGCCCACCAGCTTCCCGACCTGGCGGCCCGCTTCTTCGGCCACAGCATCTCCTCGCGGCAGCTGGGCGACTTCGCGCGCGATCTCGCCGCCATCGAGCGCGAGGAGCCGGATGCCCCTGCCGGGCTGACTGCCAGCGGCACCGAGATCGAGCGGCTGGCCGAGAGCATCCGCCGGCGCCTGGCCGGCGCCGGCGAGCGCATGGACTGGGAGGCCCTGGCGCAGCGCGGGGAGATCAGCGACTGGCTGCTCAGCCTCAACGAGGTGCTGGGCGATCTCGCGCCGTCACTGGAAAGCCTCGGCGAGGAGGCGCAGAAGGCCCAGCAGGTCCTGCGCCGCGGCTACGCCCTGCAGGAGCGGGTGCAGCGCTTCGTGGAGGATGATTCCGAGGATGCGGTACGCTGGCTGGAGGCCGGCCGGGCCAGCTTCGCCCTGCATCGCACCCCCATTGATGTCTCGGGCCTGTTCCAGGCCCGGATGGCCGCCTACGATGCCGCCCAGGTGTATACCTCGGCCACCCTGGCGGTGGGCGACAGCTTCGATTACTTCCGCGCCAGGCTCGGTATCGACCGGGCGCGCGCCGAGCGCTGGGAAAGCCCCTTCGATTTCACCCGCCAGTCGCGCCTGTTCCTGCCCGGCCTGCGGGTCCAGCCGAACGACAGCCAGTACACGCGGGCGGTGTGCGAGGCGGCTGTGCCGGTGCTCGCGTCCAGCCGTGGCCGTGCCTTCATGCTGTTCACCAGCCACCGGGCGCTGCGCGAGGCCAGCGAGCTGATGGCCCGGCTCACGCGCTGGCCGCTGCTGATCCAGGGCGACGCCCCGCGCGCGGCGCTCATCGACCGCTTTCGCGAAACCGCCGGTGCCGTGCTGCTGGGTACCGCCAGCTTCTGGGAGGGCGTGGACGTGCGTGGCGAGGCGCTGTCGCTGGTCATCATCGACAAGCTGCCGTTCCAGGCGCCGAACGAGCCGGTGCTGAAGGCGCGGGTCAGGCGCATCGAGCAGCAGGGCGGCAACGCCTTCCGCGAGCTGCAGCTGCCCGAGGCGGTGATCACGCTCAAACAGGGTGTGGGCCGGCTGCTGCGCGATGAGAACGACCGCGGCGTGGTGATGATTGCCGACCCGCGCCTGCGCGGCAAACCCTACGGGCGCGTGTTCCTGGCGTCGATTCCACCGATGCCGGTCACCACGGAGCTGGACGAGGTGGCGCGCTTCTTCGCCGAGCGCTGATCGGCCGTCGCGGAGCCCGGCCGTCGCGGCGCAAGCCCGCACGCTGGATGTTGGCACGGCCGGCAGGGCGGCTTGCGTTTACAGCGCCTTGCGGTCAGATTAAATGAAAAATCACGTAACCCCGGCGGTCGCATCCGACCGCCCGTCAACCCCGGAGGCAGAGGCATGCGCGCGGTGTACTACGAGGAATTCGGTGGCCCCGAGGTGTTGCAGTACGGCGAGCGACCATTGCCGGAGGCGGCCGAGGGCAAGGTGCTGGTGCGCGTGGGTGCCGCGGGGGTCAACCCCATTGATCGCCGGCTTCGCAGTGGTGAACTGCAGGCCTTCTTCCAGCGTGAGTGGCCCATCATCCCCGGCTGGGATTTCGCCGGGCGCATCGAGGCGGTGGGCCCCGGCGTTACGGGCTGGCAGGTCGGCCAGGAGGTGCTGGGCCTGGCTTTCGACTGGTTCCTGCACGGGGGCACCTACGCCGAGTATGTCTCGGTCAATGCCGGCTCCATTGCCGCCAAGCCCGCGGCCTGGAGCTTCGAGCAGGCCGCGGCCATCCCGCTGGTCTCCCTGACCGCCTGGCAGGCGATAGACGAGGTCGGGGGGCTGAAGGCCGGCCAGAGCGTGCTGATCCAGGCCGGCGCCGGTGGTGTCGGCAGTGTGGCCATTCCCATGGCCAGGCATCTGGGCGCGAAGGTGTACACGACCGCGCGTGCCGTCAACCACGATTACGTGCGCGGGCTCGGCGCCGATGTCGCCATCGATTACACGGCCAGTGACTATGCGCAGGTGCTGCGCGAGGCCGAGCCCGATGGCCTCGACGTGATCGTCGAATCGCTGGAAACCGAGGACGCCATACGCAATGCCGTGCTGCTGGCGAAACCGGGCGGGGCGGTGGTGTACCTGAACAACGAGCCGCCGGACATGCCCGAGATTGCCCAGAAGGGCCTGCGCAGCCTGTTCCTGCATCACCGCGCCGACGGCGCGATGCTGGCGGAGCTGGTGGCGCTGTTCGAGTCCGGCGCTGTGCCGCTGCCGGCCATCGACGTCATGCCTTTGAGCGAGGCGGCCGAGGCGCATGTCCGCCTTGGCCAGTGGCGCACTGTGGGCAAGATGGTGCTGCACGTCCAGGACCTCTGACATGGCGGGCCAACTCCACCTGGGCGCGTTCATGCGCCCGGTGAGCATCCACACGGCAGCCTGGCGCTACCCGGGCGCCTGGGCCGACGCCAACTTCAATTTCCAGCGCCAGGTACACCTCATCCGGCGCCTGGAGGAAGGCTGCTTCGACGCCTTCTTCATGGCCGATCACCTGGCCCTGATGAACATGCCCATGGAGGCGCTGAAGCGCAGCGCCACGGTGAGCTCCTTCGATCCGCTGACGCTGTTGCCGGCGCTGGCGGCGCTGACCCGCCACATCGGCCTGATCGCCACCGCGTCCACCAGTTACAACGAGCCGTTCCACGTGGCCCGGCGCTTCGCCTCGCTCGATCACATCAGCGGCGGGCGTGCCGGCTGGAACGTGGTCACCTCCGCCAATCCGCACGAGGCCGGCAACTTCGGCCGTGAGGAGCACCTGGAGCACGGTGAGCGCTACCGGCGCGCGCGGGAGTTCTACGACGTGGTGACCGGGTTGTGGGACAGCTGGGCCGATGATGCCTTCCTGCGCGACCAGGCAAGCGGGGTGTATTTCGACCCGGCGGGCCTGCACACGCTGGATCACCGCGGCGAGTTCTTTCGCGTGCAGGGGCCGCTGAACATCGCCAGGCCCGTGCAGGGCTGGCCGGTGATCGTGCAGGCCGGACAGTCCGAAGCCGGCCGCCAGCTGGCGGCGGAAACGGCCGAGGTCGTGTTCTCCGGCCTGGTGCGCATGGCCGATGCGAAGGCGTTCTACGCCGACGTGAAGGCCCGCGCGCGCGCCTGCGGGCGCGACCCCGGCCATCTGAAGATACTGCCCGGCGCCTTCATCGTCATTGGCGACAGCCTGCGCGAGGCGCGGGAGAAGAAGCGCCGGCTGGACTCCCTGGTGCACGCGGCCAGCGCCATCGCGACGCTGTCGGTGCAGCTCGGTACCGATGCCTCCGGCTTCGATCTCGACGGCCCGCTGCCGGAGATCCCCCAGAGCAATGCCTCGCGTACGGCGCGCGACAAGCTGGTGGCGATGGCCCGCGAGCAGGACATGACGGTGCGCGAGCTGGCGCAATACGTGGGTGGCAGCTTCGGCACCCTGGAACTCATCGGGACCCCGGCCAGTGTCGCCGACGAGATGCAGCGCTGGCTGGAGGAGCAGGCCTGCGATGGCTTCAACGTGATGTTCCCCTACCTGCCGGCGGGCCTGGACGACGTGGTGGACCGGCTGGTGCCGGAGCTGCAGGCCCGCGGCCTGTTCCGGCGACGCTACGAGGCCGACACCCTGCGCGGCCACCTGGGCCTGCCGCGCCCGCCCAACCGCTTCTTCGAGCCCGCCGGGGGCGCCATGCCCGGCCATGGTTGAGTCGGCTGCCGGTTCCCCACAGGTCCGGGCCGCAACGGCATGACCGGCCTGCCACTGCTGAGCCGCTGATTTATACCGGGTTTTTGGTCGAAAAAAGCGGCGAAGCAGGGTATTATCGTGCGGATCATCGAAAGTGCATAAGAACAAGGGGTAGGTTCCCGCCCGGGCTGTCCTGGCGCCATGCGCCATGGGACTGCCGCGCGCGGGCCGGCAAGCTCCGGTGCAACCCGTAGCCAATCAATTCCAAGGAGAACAACCCGTCATGGCGGTAACAAGCATCCTGGCCCTGTCGCTACTCGGACTGGGCGTGGCGTTTTTCTATTCCTCGTCGGTCAAGAAGATCCCCATCGACATGGGCGTCGAGGACCCCGAAATCCGCCAGCGTCTGGCCAAGATCCACTCGGCAATCGCCGTTGGCGCCATGGCGTTCCTGCGGCAGGAATACAAGTTCATGGCGATTTTCATGGTGGTTTTCGCCGCCATCATCGCCGTGCTCATCGACGACCACCACACCGACTACGTCAACGAGGGCGTGTACACCGCCGGGGCATTCATCGCCGGTGCGATCATCTCCATCGTGTCGGGTTTCATCGGCATGAAGATCGCCACCACCGGCAACGTGCGCACCACGGTCTCGGCCAACAAGTCGCTGTCGGACGCCTTCAACGTGGCTTTGCACTCGGGCTCGGTCATGGGCTTCGCACTGGTGAGCCTTGCCTCGCTCGGGCTGCTGCTGGTGTACCTGGTGCTCAAGAATCTCATGCCCGAGCAGCTGCCGGAGCACATCCTGATGGAAGTCATCGCCGGCTTCGGCCTGGGCGGCTCCTCCATCGCGCTGTTCGCCCGCGTGGGCGGTGGCATCTTCACCAAGGCTGCCGATGTCGGCGCCGACCTGGTGGGCAAGGTCGAGGCGGGCATCCCCGAGGACGACCCACGCAACCCGGCCGTCATCGCCGACAACGTCGGCGACAACGTCGGTGACGTGGCCGGCATGGGCGCCGACCTGTTCGGCTCCTGCGCCGAGAGCACCTGCGCGGCCATGGTCATCTCCGCCATCGCCTTCGCCGGCAACGTGGACGCGCTGCTGTACCCGATCGTGATTTCCGCCATCGGCATCCCGGTGAGCCTGGCCACCATCCTCATGGTGAAGGTGACCAGCGAGGAGCAGGTCGGCCCGGCGCTGAAGAAGATGCTCATCATCTCCAGTGTGCTGATGGCCATCGTGATGTACTTCGTGACCATGCAGCTGGTGCCCGGGGAGTTCGCCATTGCCGGCGAGGCCTACACCGCCATGGGCGTGTACCTGTGCTTCCTGGTCGGCCTGGTGGCGGGGCTCATCGTGGGCCTGCTCACCGAGTACTACACCTCCGATGCCTATGGCCCGGTGCGCGAGGTGGCCAAGTCCTGCGAGACCGGTACGGCCACCAACATCATTTTCGGCCTGGCCCTGGGTTACAAGAGCGCGGTTGGTCCCTACCTGGCCATCGGTCTGGCCATCTACATCCCCTGGATGCTGGCCGGCATGTACGGTGTTGCCATTGCCTCGCTGGGCATGCTGGGCACCCTGGTCATCGCGCTGACCATCGACGCCTACGGCCCGGTGGCGGACAACGCCGGCGGTATCGCCGAGATGGCGGGCATGGAAGAGCACGTGCGCAAGCGCACCGACGTGCTGGACGCTGCGGGCAACACCACGGCCGCCATGGGCAAGGGCTTCGCCATCGGCGCCGCCATCCTGACCTCGCTGGCCTTGTTCGCGGCCTTCCTCACCCGTGCCGACCTGCTCCTGAAGGAGGAGCACGGGCAGTCCTATGATCTGCTCGGCAGCATCAACCTGCTGGACCCGATGGTGTACACGGGCCTGTTCATCGGTGCCGTGCTGCCCGCCTACTTCACGGCCATGACCATGAAATCGGTCGGTTCGGCGGCCTATTCCATGATCGAGGAGGTGCGCCGCCAGTTCCGCACCATCCCGGGCATCATGGAGGGTACGGGGGAGCCGGATTACGCGCAGTGCGTGGCCATCTCCACCCAGGCGGCCCTGAAGGAGATGATCGCTCCGGGTGTGCTCATCATGGGTGCGCCGCTGGCGGTGGGTTTCCTGTTCGGTATCGAGGCCGTGGCCGGTCTGCTGGCAGGCTCGCTGGTCACCGGTGGTGTCATCGCCATTTCGGCGTCCAACAGTGGCGGTGCCTGGGACAATGCCAAGAAGTACATCGAGGCAGGCAACCTCGGCGGCAAGGGTTCCGAGGTGCACAAGGCGGCGGTGGTCGGCGACACGGTGGGGGATCCGCTGAAGGATACCTCCGGGCCGTCGCTGAACATCCTCATCAAGCTCTCGGCCATTCTGTCGCTGGTGTTTGCGCCGTTCTTCGTGCAGTACGGTGGCATTCTCATCGGCGGCTGATTGCCGCGGCATCAGTCGAGTACCCGAAAAGGCCGGTGATGCGTCACCGGCCTTTTTTTTGTCGCGGTCGAGGCTCCGCCGCGCCCTGCCGCTTTCCATCCTGCCGCCTCCGCTTCCCCGACCCGTAGCCCCCGTAGGAGCGGCTTCAGCCGCGAACACGCCGGCGCCGGATTCACCTCCCGTAGGAGCGGCTTCAGCCGCGAATCCCGCGGCGTTGGATGGGGCGGTTTCGTTCGGGGTGCCGTTGTTGTTGGTGGGTGTCGCGTTTGCGGCTTCGTTCGGGTTGCGGTTGCTTGAGGTGGGTGTCGCGGCGGTGGCCCGCCCCGCTACCGCTCGTGCGCCGTCCCTGGCGCACTCGCTACCGGCGTTCGCGTGCTCGCTTCCTGCTGCGCTCGCGCCCGC
>CAYGQN010000064.1:0-15015 GCA_964351795.1 uncultured Gammaproteobacteria bacterium | reverse complement strand
GCCGATGGCGGCGATGCCCAGCGTGAGTACGTTCAGCACCGTGCCCAGCACCTCCAGCATGCGGTCCTGGGTGACGATGGTGAAGTCCTCCTGGCCATGCCGGGCGATCAGCAACCGCGAGACCGCGCCGGCGATGGCCTTCGAGGAGAGGCCCTCCTCGAACAGCACGTCGATTTCCATCACGCCCTCGCGGTCGAACATCTCCACGGTCTTGCCGATGGGCACCAGCACCACGTCATCGAGATCGAAGCCGAGCATCTGGCCCTTTTCCTCCATCACGCCGATGACGCGGAAGCGATCCTCGCCCACGCGGATGCGCTCGCCGAGCGCACTGCGGCCGCCGAACAGTTCCTGGTCGACCTTCGCCCCCAGCACGGCGAAGGCACGCGGTCGCTCGAATGGGTCGGCGGGCAGGAACTGGCCTGCGGCCACGTTCATCTTCCACACCTCGGGCATCCTCTCGCCCACGCCGATGACGGTGGTGCGCCGCGCCCGCGCGCCGGCCTCCACCCGCGCATTGCCCTGGATGACGGGCACCACCGCCAGCACGCCGCTGACGCGCTTGAGCGCCTCGGCATCGTCGGTGGTCAGCGGCCGGACGCTGGAGATGGTGGCGCCGGACATCCCGAAGGTGGTGCTCTTGCCGGGCGTGACTGCGAGGATGTTGGTGCCGAACTGCGTGAACTCGCCCAGCACGAACTGGCGCACGCCCTCGCCGACGGCGGTGAGCAGCATCACCGTGGCCACCCCCACCGCGATGCCGGTCATGGTCAGCGCCGAGCGGCCGCGGCGGGCGCGAACCGCGCTGGCGCACAGGCGTGCGAGGTCCAGCCAGCGCAGGCCCGCGGGTGTACCGCCCGTTCCGGCGTCGGTGCTCATCGCCTGGCCAGCGCGTCGATGGGGTTGAGCGCCGCCGCGCGGCGTGCCGGCAGCACCCCGGACAGCAAGCCTGAAGCCAGGGCGATGAGCAGCGCGGCCCGCCCGGCCCAGGCCGGCGGGACAACGTCGAATGCCGGCAGCAGGCGATTGGCAAGCCAGGCCGCCGCCGTGCCCAGCGCGACGCCCGCGACGGCGCCGGAGCCGGCCAGCAGCAGCGCCTCCAGCAGGAACAGGCGCTGCACGCTGCGCCCCGGCGCGCCCAGCGCCTTGAGCAGGCCGATCTCCGCGCGGCGCTGGGCCACGGTGACCAGCATCACGTTCATGATGAGGATCCCCGCCACCAGCAGGCTGATGGAGGAGATGGCCGCCACGCCCAGGGTCAGCGTGCCGATGATGCGGTCCAGGGTCTGCACGACGCTGTTCTGGGTAATCACGGTGACATCGTCCTCGCCCTCGTGGCGGGCCGCGACAATGCGGTGGATCGCCTGCTCGGCGGCCGCCAGCCAGGCCGGCCCGCGTGCCTCCACCAGCACCCGGAACAGGCCCTCCCGATCGAACAGCGCCTGCGCGGCGGCCACCGGCACGATGATGAGATCGTCCATGTCCATGCCCACCGAAACGCCGGACTCGGCCAGCACACCGATGACGCGAAAGCGCCGGTCGGCCAGGCGCAGCCACTGCCCCAGCGCCGGTGCATCGCCGAACAACTCGCGCTTCGCCTCGGCGCCGAGCACGCACACCGCGCTGGCACGGTGCGGATCGCCGCGCGGCAGGAAGCGTCCCTGGCCCATCTGCATCCGCCGCACCTGTCGCAGCTCGGCGGTGGAGCCGAGCACGCTCAGTTCCCGCTCCAGGCCGGCGGCTGTTGACGCCGGCGCCGAGCCCACCGACACCGGCGCGACCCGCGTGATGGCCGAATCCGCCAGCAGCGCCAGAGCATCGTCGATGGTGAGGTCCCGCGGGGTCTCGCCCATCATCGGCGGCGCCCCGCCCACGGTCTCGTTGCGGCCCGGCATGATGATCAGCAGGTTGCTGCCCAGGGTCTCGAACTGGCCGGTGACATAACGGCGCCCGGCCTCGCCGAGAGCAGTGAGCATGACCACCGCGGCCACGCCGATGGCCGTGGCCAGCATGATCAGCAGGGTCCGACGGACATTGCTGGTGGTGGCAGACCAGGCCAGCTGCAGGTAGTCCGCGCCGCGCATGCTCAATCGCGCTCGTCGCGCTCGATGCGCCCGTCGACGATGCGGATCCGGCGCGTGGCGCGTTTGCCGAGGGCCGGATCGTGCGTCACCACCAGCAGCGTCATGCCCTGCTCGCGGTGCAGGCCCTCGAGGATCTCCACCACCTGGGTGCCGGAGGCGCTGTCGAGGTTGCCGGTGGGTTCATCGGCCAGCAGGATGCGCGGGCGCATGATGGTGGCGCGGGCGATGGCCACCCGCTGGCGCTGGCCGCCGGACAGCTCGTCCGGGCGATGGTGGGCGCGGTCGGCCAGGCCGAGGCCCTCCAGCGCCGCCGCCACGCGCTCGCGGCGCTCCGCCGGTGCGATGCCGGCCAGCACCATCGGCAGCTCGACGTTCTGTGCCGCCGTCATCCGCGCGATGAGATGGAAGAACTGGAAGATGAAGCCGATGCGCTGCTGGCGCAGGGCGGCGGTGGCGTCGTCGTCGAGTTCCGTGATGTCGGTGCCATCGAGCCGGTAGGTGCCCTCGCTGGGCCGGTCGAGCAGGGCGATGATGTTCAGCAGCGTGGACTTGCCCGAGCCTGAAGGGCCCATCACCGACAGGTACTCGCCCTGGTCGATGTGCAGGTCGACCGCGTCCACCGCGCGCACGATCTGATCACCGAGCGTGAAGGCCTTGGTCAGGGCTGTCAGTTCGATCATCGCGGGCAGGGCGTGGGCAAGGCGGCCGGCCGCGGTCAGGGAGCCGGCAAGGCCGCGGCGCCGTCGGCCACGCCTTCGCGGCCGACGTTGACCACCACCTGCTCGCCTTCGGCGAGGCCGTCGGTGACTTCGGTGAAATCCCAGTTCGACAGGCCGATGCCAATCTCCCGGCTGCGCAGCATGCCGGCGGCGGCGTCGAACACCAGCACACGGGCGTTGTCGATGACCGCCTCGGTGGGAATGCGCAGCACGTTCTCGTGCGCTTCGATGAGCACCTCGATATCGGCGCTGTACCCGGGCAGCAGGCCGCGCACATCCTCCGGGTCGGTCAGCTCCACCTCCACCTCGACGGTGCGCGCCTGCTTCTCGCGCTCCAGCACGTAGGGGGCGATCCGGCGCACCGTGGCGCCGCAACGCCGGCCGGCGAAGGCATCCAGCGTCACGCAGGCGGACATGCCCTGGCGGATGGCCGGCGCGTCGACCTCGTCGATGGGGGCGGACACGTACAGGCAGGCATCGTTGATGAGATCGATGGCCGGCAGCGTGGCAATGCCCGGCGGCGAGGGCGTGAGGTACTCGCCCAGGCGCACCTCGACCTCGGCCACCACGCCGGTGAACGGTGCCCGCAGGATGGTGCGCTCCAGGGCCTGGCGGGCCACGTCCACCCGCGCGGCGGCCACACCCACCGCCGACACGGCGCCCTCGCAGGCGGCCTTGCGTGCGGCGGCATCGGTGGCGGCCCGGTCCACGTCTTCCCGGGACACGAGCTGGCGGGCGGACAGCCCCGTCAGGCGCTTCTCCTCGCGCTTTGCACCGGCGGCCAGCTCGCAGGCCTCGTCCACGCGCGAGCGCGCCGCGCGGACCTCCGCCTCGGCCAGGCGCAGCTCCGCCTTGCGATCCTCGTTCCAGATCTCCAGCAGGATGCTGCCGCGCGTGACCTCGTCGCCTTCGTGCACTTCCAGCCGCGCCACCTGGCCGCCGGCGGCCGGCGACAGGTAGGCCCGCTCGCAGGCCTCCACCGTGCCCACCCGGGTGTTGGCCACGGTCGAGCGCACATCGCCGCGCGTCACCGCCGCCAGCTCCACCGCGACCGGCTCGGGCCGGGTCAGCCAGTAGACGGCGGCGCCGGCGAGCACAATGAGGGTGATGACGATGGCAAGGGGTTTCATCGGCCAGGCAGGCTCCTCGGGCAAACCACCACGATAGCGGCTTGCCGCGCCCGCACACAGGGGGGGCGGGTGGCTGGATGACCTGGATCAGCCCCGCCGGGGCGGCCGTGGCCTGTGACAAAGCGTCAAACCGGGGGGAACTGGTCCGCAGCCCGACCCGGGAGCCTGCCATGGACTCGCCGGCCATGCGCTAAAATAAAAGCTTCAGAGCCCGTTTCCGGCGGAAAATCAACGCAACACAAGCAGAGGACGACCGTGAGCACATTCCAAGAGCAGTTCGAGAAAATGAAAAGCGCCCCCGGCTTCATCGCGGCCCTGGACCAGAGCGGCGGCAGCACGCCCAAGGCGCTGCGCCTGTACGGCATCGACGAGAGCGCCTGGTCCACCGACGAGGAGATGTTCACCATCGTCCACCAGATGCGCTCGCGCATCATCACCTGCCCGGCCTTCACCGGCGAGCACATCCTTGCCGCCATCCTGTTCGAGGACACCATGGATCGCGATATCGAGGGCCGGCCCACCGCTGATTACCTGTGGGGCGGTAAGCAGGTCGTGCCCATCCTCAAGGTGGACAAGGGCCTGGCCGACGAAGCCGACGGCGTGCAGCTGATGAAGCCCATGCCCGGCCTGGACGCGCTGCTGAAGCGGGCGAAGGACAAGGGCATCTTCGGCACCAAGATGCGCTCGGTGATCAAGCAGGCCAGCGACAGCGGCATCAGCGCGGTGGTGAAGCAGCAGTTCGAGATCGGCCGGCAGATCATCGCCGCCGGGCTCATCCCCATCATCGAGCCGGAGGTGGACATCCATTGTCCCGACAAGACCGGCGCCGAGGCCCTGCTGAAGGCCGCCATCGCCGCCGAGCTCAATGCGCTGTCGGCCGAGCAGAGCGTCATGCTGAAGCTGACCCTGCCCGAGCAGGAGAACCTGTACGCGGATTTCGTTGCCCACGCGCGCGTGCTGCGCGTGGTGGCGCTGTCCGGTGGTTACTCGCGCGAGGAGGCCAATGCCCGCCTCACGCGCAACCATGGCGTGGTCGCGAGTTTCTCGCGCGCCCTCACCGAGGGCCTGTCGGCGCAGCAGTCCGACGAGGAATTCAGCGCCCGGCTCGGCCTGTCCATCGGCAGCATCTACCAGGCCTCGGTCACCTGAGGCCCGCCCTGTAACGTGAACGGCCGCCCGGCGTCAGCGCCTGGCGGCCGTTTTCGTTTCCGGCCCGCGCTTATTTCTCGACGAAGGCGCGTTCTATGGTGTACTCGCCGAGCGTGCTGCCGCGGCTCTGGCGGAAGCCGCGTGCCTCCAGCAGCGCGCCGATGTCGGTAAGTACGGTGGGGCTGCCGCAGATCATGAAGCGGTCGTCCGCCACGCTCAGCCCGGGCAGGCCGACACGCCGGGCCAGCTCACCGGTTTCCAGCGCGCTCGTGATGCGCCCCTGGTTGCGAAAGGCCTCGCGTGTCACCGTGGGGTAGTACAGCAGCTTCCCGGCAATCATGTCGCCGAGGAATTCGTGGCCCGGCAGTTCCTCCTCGATGTAGCCGCGGTAGGCGAGGTCACAGACCCGCCGCACCCCGTGCACCAGCACCACTTTCTCGAAGTGCTCGTAGATGTCCGGGTCCTTGATGATGGACAGGAACGGCGCCAGGCCGGTGCCGGTGCCAAGCAGGTAGAGGTGCCTGCCGGGCAGGAGCTGGTCGCGCGTGAGCGTGCCGGTGGGCTTGCGGCTGATGAGCACGCGATCCCCGGGGCCGATGTCCTTCAGCCGCGAGGTCAGGGCGCCGTCGGGCACCTTGATGCTGAAGAACTCCAGCGTGTCCTCGTGGTTGGCACTGGCCATGGAATAGGCACGGGTGAGCGGGCGGCCGTCCACCTCCAGGCCGACCATGGTGAAGTGACCGTTCTCGAAGCGGAAGGACTCGCTGCGCGTGGTCTTGAAGCTGAACAGGTGCTCGGTCCAGTGGTGCACGTCCAGCACGGTTTCGGTATTGAAGGCGGCAGCCATGGCGCGTCTCCGTGGGTATTTTCGGCCGGGCAGTATTCCCTGCCCGTGGCCGGCACGGAAGAAACGATTGGCTATAACTTATTGCGCGCGCGCTGGCAGGCCTCGATGCCTGCGCAAAAACACTGCACCGCTGGACCGCAGCACCCGCCGGGGCCTGTCATGCACCATTGTTGTGCCCGGCTCAGGCCTCGTCGCGCAGCCAGGCCAGGGCCGCGTCCACGGTGTCGAAGTGCTGCACCTGGCCGGCCGTGAACCAGCCGGCCACCTTCGCCGCCACGGCATGCCAGCGGGCGCTTCCGACGATGGCAATCCGCTCGAAGTCATTGCCGTGGCGCAGGCCGAAACGCAGATCATCCCATGCCGCGCGCAGCTCCCAGCCCTCCAGTTCCGAGGCGTCGAACAGGGCGCGTACCCGCGGCTGGCGGACCTCGCCGAGCGCGGCCTCCATCATGGGCACGAAGGTCTCGTAGTCGGCATGCGTGAGTTTGCCGCTGGCCTTGAAGGTCAGGAACAGCGCGTCGTCGACGCGGTCGATTCCGATGGCGATGCCGTGTCGCTGTTCAGGCATTGGCGTGTCTCCTCGCTCAGTGGTCTGTTGTCTCGATGACGTCCTCCAGCGGCCGCCGCGGGGCCGGCGCCAGCTCGCCGTCCGCGTAGCCCAGGCGCAGCAGCAGCTGGGGCGTGCCCGGGGTGTCGGCCAGGCGCTGCAGGCGCGTTCGCAGGCTGGCCATCTGCACCGGCTGGTTCAGGTAGGAGGCCTGCAGCCCGGCCCGGCAGGCCGTCAGCAGGACGCGCTGCAGGGCCTCGCCGGCCGCGAGCCAGTCGGCCGGCCCGTCACCCCTGGTGCCGACAACCGCCAGCAGCGGGGATTCGCTGGCCAGTTCACTGTCCTTCGCGGCGACACCCCTGCCCATATCGAAGCTGCGCACCACCGCCTGCGCCAGCGGCCCGGCCAGGGCCGGCAGGCTGAGGCCGTCGCCGCGCCGCCGCGGATGCATCCAGGCCGCCAGCTCCCGGCGCCAGGACGGGTTGTCCCATTGCAGCCGATCGCCCTCGGCGACCAGCGCGGCCGCCTCGGCCCGGGCCGAATCGCTCGCCAGCACCGAGAGCCAGGCGCCCTCGGCCGCCGCCGCGTCCACGAGCGTGGCGATGACCTCCGCGCTTACCACGGTCGCGGTGAAACGCCGGCGCCAGGTGCGGCGATGGGCAATGGCCTCGTCCAGCGGCGGCAGGGATGGATCAATCACCCCGCCGGTCGGCCTGAGCCTGGCCAGCAGGGCGGGCTCGCCGGCATCCGGCAGGCGCGCCACGTCGATGGCGATGCGATGGGCAGCGGCCGCCACGCGCAGGTTGAACAGTGCGCAGCCGCAGCTGATGGTCAGCTCGCGATCATGCGGATCGTTGACGGCCAGGGCACGGCTGCGATCGGCCAGCAGCTCGAGCGTATCGCCCGGCGCCGCGCGGAACACCCAGGGCTGGGTGTTGTGGCTCGAAGGCGCCAGCACCGCCCGGGCGACCAGGGCGCGGAACAGGGGCAGGAGATCGTCGGACACCGTCATGCGTTCCCTGTCGGGGCAGCGCTGGGGCGCCCCGGCAACATTTGCAGGCGCTCACCGTAACCCGCTGCCGGCGGCGGCGAGGCTGATCCCGATCAGGTTGCCCGGTTGCCGCCCGGGCTCAGGCGTCGCCCGGGTGCCCGCCGGCCAGGGGGCGCAGGGCCAGCCATACCGCCACCAGCGTGAACCCGTGGAACACCACGAGGCCGTTGAGGTAGACATGCATGCCCTCGGGCACGGCCGTGCTGGCGGGCACATCGAGGATCCAGCCGCGCAGCAGGGTGTACAACAGGACCTGCGAGACCGCCGCCACGGCGAAGGCGATGATCGACGGCCGCCAGCAACGCGCCAGGCCGGCGACCACGATGACATCCAGCGTCAGGTACAGGATGTCCAGCAGCTGCCATTTCAGCGGTGCATCCGGCCAGTGGAAGCCGGTGAGGCCGGCGATGTTCAGCAGGTGCACCAGCGCGCCGTAGGCATAAAAGCCCGTGACCAGCCAGAGCACCGCGCGGCGCCAGCCACGGCTGGCCGGCGCGTTGGCATCCGTCGGCGGCGGGGGCTCGCTGCCGCTCATCCGTGCAGCGCCGTCACGGTGTCGCCAGCCCGCGCTCGGCCAGCCACCGACCCAGCAGCGTCACCACCTGTTGCTGCAGGGCCGGCTGCTCCTGGTAGTAGTGCGTCGCGCCCTCGATACACTCGAACTGCTTGTCCGCACTGCCCAGCAGTTCGAAGATGCGGCGCGGATGCGAGGCCGGGGTGGCGTCGTCGGCGCCGTTCTCGATCACCAGTGCCGGCACCCGGATGTGCGGGGCGTTGTCGGCGGTGCGTGCCAGCGTGCGATCCAGCGCCCACTGCGACAGCCAGGCGCGCAGCGTGGTGTAACGCGCCAGCCCCGCCGGGCCGGCATTGGCTGTGCGCGGATCGCCGAGGTAGCACCAGCCCGGCCGCCGGCCGTTCGGGTCGATGGCCGGGTCCAGCCAGCGCGGATCGCACATGGTCCGGTGCACGATGAAACCACGCTCCCGCTCGCCGCTGTCGCCGGCCTGCAGCCGTGTCAGCAGGTCCTCCACCCAGGCCGTGATGCGGCGGTTGCGGGCCACCTGCGCAGCTCGGAAACGGGCTATGAAGCCAGGGTCGTAGGGCGGGGCATGCACCGGTTTGCCGGCATAGATGTCCAGCGTTGCGTCCCGATCGTCCGGGTCTGATTCATCGAGTACCGAGGGGTCCAGCCACTCGGTGAGCGTCTCCGCCCGTGACAGGTGGGCGGCGATGCTGAGGATGGCATCGGCCCCTGGCAGGCCTGCGGCGGCGAGGTCCAGCGGCTCGCCGGCGGCCGTGTGCGTGATGCTCGGCCGCTCGGCCTGCGCCTGGTAGAACAGCGACAGCGAGCCGCCGCCGCTCCAGCCGGCCAGTACGACATGCGGGTAGCCGAGCACCTCGCGGGCATGCTGGATGTGGGCGCCGAGATCCAGCAGCACTTTCTCCAGGATGAGCGGGGTGTCGTTGCGCAGGTAGCGGCTGCCGCAGCAAAGCACGTGAAAGCCCGCCGCGGCCAGCGCCGTGGGCAGCGGCAGCAGCGCCAGCGAGGAGGACGGATGCATGAACAACAGCACGGTGCCCGACCTGCCCGCGCCCGGGCGCAGCAACTGGCCCTCCAGGAACACCCGGCCGCTGCGACCGACGAAGCCGTACACCTCGGTGAACAGGCTGGCCTCGTCCAGCGAGACCACGTAGCTGCGTCGTTCGAAGGGCTCGCGCAGCGGGGCGATGTTCATGCGGCGTCGCCGGCCCCGGACTTGCGGGCATTCCACTTCGCCATTTCCTCGATGGCCTCGTCGGCGAGCTTTGCCCAGGCCGCGGGCGAATCGGTGCGCACCGACATCTCCAGGCGGTGGCCATTCGGATCGTAGAAGTACCAGCTGTCGCAGATCCCGTGCTGCACCGGGCCGAGCACCTCGGTGCCCATCGCGCGCAGGCGCGCTGCCGTCTGCTCGGCGGTGGCGTGGCTGTCCACCTCCAGCGCCAGGTGCTGCGCCCAGTCCTGTGGTGGCGCGGCCGGGCCATCGTCTTCCAGGATGTCGAAGAAGGCGATGAAGCTGCCGTCTTCCATCTCGAAGAACACGTGGTTGTGCGGCTCGTTGCGCTGCAGCGAAGGCACGTACTCCTGCACCAGCGCGGCGGCGAGTTTCAGGCCCAGCCCCTCGACGTAGAAGCGCCGGGTCTGCTCGGCGTCCAGGCAGCGATAGGCGACATGGTGCAGCTTCTTCAGCATCGGTCAGCCCCCCTTCGATGGCATTGACGGCAGTTTTGCCGCCGGTGTGTGTTGTGTCGCATAGTAACTGTTGCAAGGCCGGGCCAGGGGCCCGGTGATGGCGGACAGCAAACGGGGGTATCAGCATGAACACGAGGCAGCATGTCGCCTGCGAAGGGCCGGACCTTGTAGCAACCCGCGCCGAGGTACTGGCGCGCGTGGAGGCCATCCTGCCCCTGCTGGCCGCCAACGCCGAGCGCGCCGAGGCCGAGCGCGACCTCGCCCCGGAGAGTTTCGCGGCGCTGGTGGATTCCGGCGCCCTGCGCATCTTCGCGCCACGTCGCGCCGGCGGCTTCGAGGCCGGTTACCGCACCTACATCGAGGTCACGCTGCTGCTGGCCCGCGCCTGCGGCGCCTCGGCCTGGCTGTCGTTCATCCTCAACCACGGCGACTGGCAGACCGGCCAGATGAGCGCCGCCGTGCAGGACCTGGTGTGGGCCGATGGCGCCACGGCCAAGGTGGCCGTGCCTCTGACCCCCGCGCCGGGCTGGCAGGCCCGTCGCGAGGGCGACGGAACGCGCATCAGCGGCGAATGGCCGTACAGCTCGGGCAGCACCTACGTGCAGTGGGCGCTGGTGGGTTTCCCGCTCATCGGCGAAGACGGCCGGCCGTATGACAACCTGCTGGGGTTGGTGTCCACGCAGGGCGCGCCCATCCATGACTCCTGGCACGTCAGCGGGCTGGCCGCCACCGGCAGCAACACCCTGGTGCTGGAGGACGTGTTCATCCCCGACGAGCACACCATCACCATGAGCGACCTGCTGGCGCACCGCTTCCGCACGCCGCACAAGGCCGAGGCCCTGTACCACATGGATGCCGGCACCATCTTCCACATGGCCACCCTGGCGCCGGTGCTGGGACTGGCGAAGGCGGCTTTCGACCTCACCCTGGAGCGCATCACGGCCCGGCCCAAGCCCATGACCTACAGCTTCTATGCCGACACCACCAAGTCGCCCTCGACCCAGTCCGCCATGGCTCGCGCGGCCTGGATGATCGACACGGCCGTGGAGCAGGCCCGCGCCACCGCCGATGCCATCGATGCCCAGGCCCGTACCGCCACGCCCTTCGCGGCCGGCGAGCGTGCCCGCTTCGCCATGCGTGCCGCCCAGGGGCATCGCCTGTGCCGCGAGGCCATGGACCTGCTGCTGGACGTCAACGGCGCCGGTTCCTTCGCGCTCGCCAATCCGCTGCAGCGGATCTGGCGCGACATGGCCATCGCCAGCCGCCACGGTATGTCCGTGCCGGGCCTGAAGGAGGAACTCTACGGCCGGGCGCTGCTCGGTGCCGAGGAGCAGCATATGACGCCTATCGTCTGAGGGCGGGGGACGGCACCAGCACCGGGCGAGGGCCCGCTACTCACCGAGTTCAATGGCGAGGAAATCGAACACCCTGCGCACGCGGCGGTTGGTGCGCAGTTCCCGGTGCGTCACCAGCCACAGGGCCGTCATCAGCGGCGGGAGATCCTCGAGAATGCGTTGCACCGCCGGCTCGGCATCGCCGATGGACGCCGGCATCAGGCCGATGCCGAGGCCGGCCTTCACCAGTTCCCACTGCACCAGGTGGTTCTCCGCGGTGAGGCTGAAGTTGCGCTCGGTGAGCGGCAGCCCCATGCCACGCAGGGCCTCGGGCAGTTCCGGTGCCCGGTTGAAGCGGATGAAGACCGCATCGCCGAAGTCCGCGGGCCGGCGCGGGTGGCCGAGCGCCGCCAGGTAGGCCGGGCTGGCATAGGCATACACCGGCACATCGCCAAGGCGTCGCGCGATGAGGTCCGGCTGCGGCGGGCGGAAGGCGCGCAGGGCGATATCAGCCTCGCGGCGCCGGAGATCGCTGGCGGCATTGCTGGCGACCACTTCGATGTCGATCCGCGGTTCCAGCGCCCGCAGCCGTCGCAGCACCGGGGGCAGCACGTAGGCCGCGCCCACCTCGGTGGCGGAGATGCAGATGCTGCCTTCCAGGCTCTGCGACTGGCCGGAGGCCGTGAGCGACAGGGCGCTGGCCGCTTCACCCATGGCGCGTGCGTGCTCCAGCAGCGACAGACCACCCGGCGTGAGTGCCAGACCGCGGCTGCCGCGCTCGAACAGCGCCAGGCCGAGTTCCTCCTCCAGGGCCGCAACCTGCCGGCCCAGCGTGGGCTGGGTCGTGCCGAGCGCGCGTGCGGCGGCCGACAGCGAACCTTCCTCGGCAGTCACCAGGAAGGCTCGCGCGCGGTTCCAGTCGAAGTTGACGGATCGCCAATCCATGCAAATATGTATATCAAAAATACGCACTCGCTGCTTATAAATAACTATATGCATAGCTATGATGCTGGTCCTAAGGAGATCGATGCCTGTCCCGGATTGCCCCCAGCCAGTGGATGCCTGTCCCGGACTGCAGGACTGCGGACTGCCGGACTGACCGTCGTCCCGGACTGACCTCCCGGACTGAGATTGATGCCTGTCCCCGATTGGAAGCCAGATTGATGCCTGTCCCCGATTGGAAGCCGGGCGCGGCCTGGCACCGGATTCACCTGTCGCAACGACCCTGGAGGGCGAGCATGCAGACGACACACACCAATGGGAGCACCCCGCGCCCCGACGCCCGCTTCTGGGATCGCATCGCCGAGCGCTACGCGCGCCAGCCCATTGCCGACAGCGCGCATTACGAGCGCAAGCTGGCGCTCACGCAGCAATACCTGCGACCGGACAGCCGGGTGCTGGAGCTGGGTTGTGGCACCGGCACGACGGCGCTGCATCATGCGCCTGCTGCCGGCAGCATCCTCGCCACGGATATCTCGGCGGGCATGATCGACATCGCCCGCCGGCGGCTGGCCGAAGCCGCCCCGGCCAATCTCGAGTTCCGCTGCACGGACCTTGAAGGCCTCGCTGAACCGGCAGGCAGCTTCGACATGGTGCAGGCTCTGAACCTGCTACACCTGGTGGCGGATCGCGCCGCGATGCTGCGCCGTGTGCATACGCTGCTGAAGCCCGATGGCCTGCTGGTCACGAGCACTGTCTGCCTGACCGGCGCCTGGCACTTGCTGCGCCCGGTTTTCGCCCTCGGTGCGATGGCCGGGCGGATCCCCCGCGTGCAGTTCTTCCCGCCGGCCTCGCACGAGCGCGAGCTGGCCGACGCCGGCTTTGTCATCGTCGATCGGTTAGCGCCACCGAAGCCGACCAGCGGCGTATTCCTGGTCAGTCGCCGCGCCGATCAGCCCGATGGCCCGGGCCCGAGCAGCCAGGCGTAGCCGCGCGCCAGGGCCTCGCGTCCGCCGTGTTCGCAGATGTCGCCGTGCGCCACCACCACGCGTTCGAAGGGCCAGGCGAGGATGCACTCCAGCGAGGCCCGGTGCGCTGCCCGGTCCCGCACCGCCAGCCGCTCAAGCACTGTCGTGCGCAACGGGCCGCCGCGGCCCAGCCACACCGCCAGGCGCGTGAGCGCGGGGCTGTCCGCTCCAAAATTGAAGGCCAGGTTGGTCGCCACCAGGGTGGCCGTGGCGCGGTGGAAGAACACCACCTCGTTGGCCAGCGGGAAGCCCTGCACCAGCAGTTGTTCCAGCACCTCCGCCCAGGCGGGTTCCGGTTGATCGCACAACACACCCGCTATGCGCAGGTCCGGGCGTTTGGCCGTGAGCCCCGGCGCGACCCAGGTCCGCGCCGCCGGGCAGGCCTGCTGCCAGCTCTGCACGTGCAGATGATGAAAGCGGTTCGGCGCAACAAGGCAGCTCACCGGGCCCAGCGCCAGTACCTGCCCGACCAGCGAGGCCGTAGCGGCCACGGGCGAGTGCAGCAGCAGGCTGTCATCGGCCAGCCGCACCACGGTCATGCGGCTGCCGACTTGCAGGCCGAGGAATCGCTGCGGTGCATCGGCGATCCACAGTCCCTCGTCGATGGCGCGCAGTAGGGGTTCAGTCCCGCGCGTCATGGCTGCCGGCCCTCATACCTGCGCGGGGATGCGCACCGGCCCGGCGCGCGCGGAGATTGCCGAGGGACAGGCAGGCGATCTGGCGTCGCGGCCAGGGCGCCGCGGCGCGGATCGCGGTCACCGGCCGCCACTGCGCTTGCTTTTATCGCAGCCAACCGGCGGATAGCGCCACCATGCCCAGGCAACCAGCGCCGCAAAGCCGGTGTAGGCAAGCACGAACACCCAGGCTGGCGCCTCGTAGTAGAGCAGGCGATGCCCCCAGTGCTCGATGAAGCTGCCCGCGTAAGCGCGCTCGCCGGCCTGCAGCCGCAGCCAGGATTCCAGCCGGGTAAGCGGGCAGAGCTCACCCAGCCAGGCCTGCACGGCGACCACGACAATCGCCAGCAGGTGCAGCAGCCGCCAGCCGCGGGCATTGACCCAAGGCCAGTCGAGCCGGTTGCCAAGCAGCACCAGCGGCAGGCCGAGCACGACGAACACCACGATGCCGAAGTGCAGCACAAGCACCGCGTCGGCAAGCAGCATGCGTCTTCGCCCCTTCACACCCGTTGGCCCTTGCACACACCATAGCCCACAGCGCAGCCTCGGGGGCGCCGGTCGGGGCCTTGCCGGGTTCTAGCTGCAGCGCCGGCGCTGGCGCGGACATCGCAGGAGCGGCTTCAGCCGCGAACACCCCAGCGCCCGGCGCGCCTCCCGTAGGAGCGGCTTCAGCCGCGAACGACCGAAGGATCCGGCTCGGGCGCGGGCCCGGGTTCGGGTTGGGAGCTGCGCGCGACTGAAGTCGCGCCGGCGTCTCGCCTGCGAGGCGGTTGGGACGGTGGTGGTGTCAAAGCGTCTGCAGCGGATTGCGCCGGCCGGCGCCTGCCTCAGGGCAGGGCACGCAGCAGGTCGTCGACCAGCGCGCGGCCATCCGCGGTTGTCAGCCAGACAAGCAGCGCGCAGTTGAGCACCACGGTGGCCTGGAATACGCGCCGGAAAGCGCGTTTGGCGGACTTGTGCCGGAATAGCTGCTGCGCGACCAGTGCGCCGGGCCAGCCACCGCCCAGGGCGAGCAGGTGCAGGGTGTTCTCCGCCGTGCGCCACTGCCCGCGGGCCGCGGCCGCCTTGTCGAAGGCGTACACCAGGAAGGTCAGTGCGCTCATGAACACGCATACCAGCAGCACGGCCGGCGACAGCAGGCCGGCCAGCACCGCGACCCCGACCAGGCCCAGGAACACCGCTGCCACGGTCGCCGCCCTCGCCCAGGGGCCGGCAGGCGTCCCATCGCGGGGCAAGGGCCGCATCGCATCCTGGAAGGCGGACAAGGGCTTCGGTTTCAT
>CAYGQN010000063.1:5330-15292 GCA_964351795.1 uncultured Gammaproteobacteria bacterium | reverse complement strand
AATCGTGCCTACGTTCACATGCGGTTTCGTGCGTTCAAATTTCGTCTTCGACATTGCAATACACCTCGAACCTGACTTCTGCGGTTAATTCAACTGGCTTTCTTGATGACGTCTTCGGCGACGTTCCCCGGCGCCTCGGCATACCGGGAAAATTCCATGCTGTAGGACGCGCGGCCCTGGGTGGCCGAGCGCAGGTCGGTTGCATAACCGAACATCTCTGCAAGCGGGACCTCGGCGCGGATGATCTTGCCGGCCGGGGATTCATCGGTGCCATGCAGGATCCCCCGGCGGCGGTTGAGGTCGCCGGACACGGGGCCAAGGTAGTCCTCGGGTGTCACCACCTCGACGTTCATGATCGGCTCGAGCAGCACGGGCCTGGCGTTGCGGACGCCGTCCCGGAAACCCATGGAAGCGGCGATCTTGAAGGCCTGCTCGTTGGAATCCACGTCGTGGTAGGAGCCGTCGTGGATGGTGGCCTTTATGTCCACCATCGGGTAGCCGGCAATCACGCCGTTGTGCATGGCGTCTTCGATGCCCTTCTGCACGGCGGGAATATACTCTTTCGGCACCGTGCCGCCGACCACTTCGTTGGCGAATTCGAAACCACCGCCTTCGGGAAGTGGTTCGAGCCGGAGAACGACATGGCCATACTGGCCCTTGCCGCCGCTCTGGCGGATGAATTTGCCCTCGGCCCGGTCAACGGTTGCGCGAATGGTTTCGCGGTAGGCGACCTGCGGCCTGCCGACATTCGCTTCCACCTTGAACTCGCGGCGCAGCCGGTCGACGATGATTTCCAGGTGCAATTCGCCCATACCGGCGATGATGGTCTGGCCGGATTCCTCGTCGGTACGCACGCGAAAGGACGGGTCTTCCTGGGCCAGCCTGGACAGCGCCATGCCCATCTTTTCCTGGTCGGACTGGGTGCGGGGCTCGACGGCAACAGCGATGACAGGCTCCGGGAAATCCATGCGCTCGAGGGTGATGACATGCCCGTGATCACAGAGGGTGTCGCCGGTGGTGACATCCTTGAGGCCGACGGCGGCCGCGATATCACCGGCGTGGACCTCCTTGATGTCTTCGCGGCTGTTGGCATGCATCTGCAACAGGCGGCCGATACGTTCCTTGCGGCCCTTGACCGGGTTGAAAACGCTGTCGCCGGACTTGAGCACACCGGAGTAGACACGGAAGAAGGTCAGGCTGCCGACGAACGGGTCGGTGGCGATCTTGAAGGCCAGCGCGGCGAACGGCGCCTTGTCGGAGGATTCCCGTGCCTGCTCGGTCTCCCCGTCCTCCAGGATGCCCGTAATGGCCTTCACCTCGGTGGGGGCCGGCATGTAATCGACAATCGCGTCCAGCAGTGCCTGCACGCCCTTGTTCTTGAAGGCCGAGCCGCACAGCACCGGGGTGATTTCATTGCCGATGGTTCGAAGGCGCAGCCCGAGCTTGATTTCCGCCGGGTCGAGGGCACCGGTTTCCAGGTATTTCTCGGTGAGCTGCTCGTTGGCATCGGCCGCCGCTTCCACCATGTCCTCGCGCAGGCGCTGGCATTCCTCGAGATATTCGGCGGGAATGTCACGCTCTTCGTAGTTCATGCCGAAGGTGGCATCGTCCCAGTGGATTGCCTTCATGGAGACGAGGTCGACCACACCGGAGAACGCGTCCTCGGCGCCAACCGGGTACTGCACCGGCACCGGGTTACCGCCCAGGCGGCCGCGGATCTGCTCCACCACGCGGGGGAAGTTCGCGCCGGCACGGTCCATCTTGTTCACGAACGCAAGCCGGGGGACCTCGTAGCGGTTGGCCTGCCGCCAGACCGTTTCGGACTGGGGCTCCACGCCACCGACTGCGCAGAACACCGCGACGGCACCATCAAGGACGCGCAGGCTGCGTTCCACCTCGATGGTGAAGTCCACGTGGCCGGGCGTATCGATGATGTTGATGCGATGCTCTTCGTACTGCTGGCTCATGCCGCGCCAGAACGTGGTGGTGGCAGCGGAGGTGATGGTGATGCCACGCTCCTGCTCCTGTTCCATCCAGTCCATGACGGCGGCGCCATCGTGCACCTCACCCATCTTGTGGGACCGCCCCGTGTAGAACAGGACGCGCTCCGTGGTCGTCGTCTTACCGGCATCAATGTGGGCCATGATGCCAATATTCCGATACCGTTCGATGGGATGCTTGCGTGCCACGAGGGGTGTCCGGTCAGATGCCCTGGCTTACCAGCGGTAGTGCGAGAACGCGCGGTTGGCTTCGGCCATCCGGTGCGTGTCTTCGCGCTTTTTTACGGCCGAGCCGCGACTGTCGAAGGCATCCATGAGCTCGCCGGCAAGGCGGGCGCCCATGGTCTTCTCGGAGCGCGCGCGAGCGGCGTCGACCAGCCAGCGCATGGCCAGGGCCGTGCGTCGGCTCGGGCGTACTTCCACCGGAACCTGGTAGGTCGCACCACCGACGCGGCGTGACTTCACTTCCACCCGCGGGCGGATGTTGTCCAGGGCGGTCTTGAAGACCTCCAGGGGCTCTTCCGAGCGCTTGCTGGCGATCTCGTCGAGCGCACCGTAGACGATTCGCTCGGCCACGGACTTCTTGCCGCTCTCCATGACCATGTTCATGAACTTGGCCACGGTCTCGTCGCCGAACTTCGGGTCCGGAAGAATTTCCCGGCGTTGTGCCACATGACGTCTGGACATAGCTGCTTGCCGACTCCTTCAATCAGCCCTTGGGCCGCTTGGTACCGTACTTGGAACGACCCTGCCGGCGATCAGATACGCCGGAGGTATCCAGGGTGCCGCGCACCGTGTGGTAGCGGACACCGGGAAGGTCTTTGACGCGACCGCCGCGAATCAGGATCACCGAGTGCTCCTGGAGGTTGTGCCCCTCACCGCCGATATAGCTGCTGACCTCCATGCCGTTGGTCAGGCGTACGCGGGCAACTTTTCGAAGGGCCGAGTTCGGCTTCTTCGGGGTTGTCGTGTACACGCGGGTACAAACGCCGCGCTTCTGCGGGCAGGCCTCGAGCGCGGGCACATTGCTCTTGGTTTTCTGGCGCTTACGAGGTTTACGCACCAACTGGTTGATAGTGGCCATAGACTTCCCTGAGTAAGTGTATTGGCTGCGAACTGCAGGCGCCGCTCCCGGGACCGGGGGGCTGACAAACTTTTCGACCGCCCAAAAAAACGACAGGCAGGATTGCTCCGGCCTGTCTTAGAAGCGGAATTGTAAGATTCGAGCGGTTGCGGTGTCAACAACCGCTCGAATGTATTTTTCAGCCGGCGTCGGCTCCACCCTCCATGGACGACTCCGGAGCGGGGTCGAACATGGCGTTGGCGGCCAGCGCTGCCTCTTCCTGGGGCGTGAGCCCGCTACCGACCTCGGACCGCTTGCGGCGACGCTCGGTGTGGTAGGAGAAGCCCGTGCCGGCCGGGATGAGGCGTCCGACAATGACATTCTCCTTCAGACCACGCAGGTCGTCGCGCTTGCCAGTGACCGCCGCCTCGGTAAGGACGCGGGTGGTCTCCTGGAAGGAGGCTGCCGAGATGAATGACTCCGTGGCCAGCGAGGCCTTGGTGATGCCCAGCAGCACCTGGTCCCAGGTTGCCGGGTCCTTGCTCTCGGTAGCCATGCGGTCATTCTCATCCAGCAGCCGCTCCTTCTCGGCCTGCTCGCCGCGCAGGAATCGCGTCTCGCCGCCGTCGGTGATTTCCACCTTCTTCAGCATCTGCCGGATGATGACCTCGATGTGCTTGTCGTTGATCCGCACACCCTGCAGGCGATAGACCTCCTGCACCTCGTTGACGATGTAGTTGGTCAGGGCGTGGACGCCCTGCAGGCGCAGGATGTCGTGGGAATCCGGCGCGCCGTCTGCGATGACCTCGCCCTTTTCCACGTGCTCGCCCTCGAACACCGTGACATGCCGCCACTTGGGAATGAGCGTCTCGACCGGATCAGCGTCCGGCGGGGTGATGACGATGCGCTGTTTGCCCTTGGTGTCCTTGCCGAAACCGACCGTACCCGTGGCCTCGGCCAGGATGGCCGGTTCCTTGGGCTTGCGGGCCTCGAACAGATCGGCCACCCGTGGCAGACCACCGGTGATGTCGCGGGTCTTCAGGGATTCCTGTGGCAGTCGCGCAACAACGTCGCCGACCTTGACGGTACCCCCGTCGGTAACCGTGACGACGGCGCGCGGCGGCAGGAAGTAGTGGGCCGGGATCTCGGTGCCGGGGATGTTCAGGTCGTTGCCGTCGCTGTCGACCAGCTTGACCATGGGCCGCATGTCCTTGGCCCCGGCGGTACGCTGCTTCGGGTCCGTGATGACCATGCTGGTAAGGCCGGTGATCTCGTCGACATGCCGCGTCACCGTGACACCCTCGACGATGTCATTGAACAGCACCTTGCCCTCCACCTCGGTGATGACCGGGTGCGTGTGCGGATCCCAGTTGGCTACCACCTGGCCCGGTTCCACGCTGTCACCGTCAGCGGCCCGAATGGTGGCGCCGTAGGGGATCTTGTAACGCTCGCGCTCGCGACCCAGCTCGTCGTAGACCGCCAGTTCACCGGAGCGCGACACCGCCACGAGAATGCCATTCTCATGGGCCAGGGTCTTCACGTTCTGCAGCTTGATGGTGCCCCTGGACTTGACCTCCACGTTGTTGACCGCAGCGGCTCGCGAAGCGGCACCGCCGATGTGGATGGTGCGCATGGTGAGCTGGGTACCCGGTTCGCGGATGGACTGGGCCGCGATAACGCCGACGGCCTCGGCCACGTTGACCTGGTGCCCGCGGGCAAGGTCGCGCCCGTAGCACTTGGCGCAGACGCCATAGCGGGTCTCGCAGGTGATCGCCGAGCGGACCTTGACCTGGTCCACACCGACCTCGTCCAGCAGCGCGACAATGGTCTCGTCGAGCAGGGTGCCCGCATCGACCACGACCTGGTCGGTGCCGGCCTTTACGATGTCGGTGGCAGCCACCCGGCCGAGCACACGCTCGGGCAGGGTCTCGACGACCTCGCCACCTTCGATGATGGGCGTGAGCGTCAGCCCTTCGCTGGTACCGCAATCGGTTTCGGTCACAACCAGGTCCTGGGCCACATCCACCAGGCGACGCGTGAGGTAGCCACTGTTGGCTGTCTTCAGGGCCGTATCGGCAAGGCCCTTTCGCGCACCGTGGGTCGAGATGAAGTACTGCAGTACGTTCAGCCCCTCGCGGAAATTCGCGGTGATGGGCGTTTCAATGATGGAGCCGTCCGGCTTGGCCATCAGGCCGCGCATACCGGCCAGCTGGCGAATCTGCGCTGCCGAGCCTCGGGCGCCGGAATCCGCCATCATGAAGATGGAGTTGAACGACAGCTGCTCTACGGCATTGCCTTCGGCATCGGTGACCGAATCGGTACCCAGCTTGTCCATCATCGCCTTGGCAACCCGGTCATTGGTATGGGACCAGATATCGACCACCTTGTTGTAGCGCTCGCCCTTGGTCACCAGACCGGACGCGTACTGGTCCTCGATTTCCTTGATGCCTTCCTCGGCCTCACCGATGATCTTCGACTTGCTCTCCGGGACCACCATGTCGTTGACGCCGATGGACACACCGGCGCGGGTGGCCTGGTGGAAGCCGGTGTACATGAGCTGGTCCGAGAAAATGACCGTCTCCTTCAGGCCGACCGTTCGATAACAGGAGTTCACCAGCTGCGAGATCGCGCGCTTGTTGAGCGCCTTGTTGACGAGCTCGAAGGGCAGGCCCGGCGGCAGGATGCGCGAGAGCAGGGCCCGGCCGACAGTGGTGTCTTCCAGCGCCGTACGCTGGACGAGTTCACCTTCCTCGTTGAAGACCTTCTCGCTGATGCGCACCTTCACCTTGGCGTGCAGCGCGGCCAGCCGGTTCTCGTAGGCGCGATGCACCTCGTCGACGTCGGCGAACACCATGCCCTCGCCGGTCACGTTGACGGCCTCGCGGGTCATGTAATACAGCCCGAGCACCACGTCCTGGGTAGGCACGATGATCGGTTCGCCGTTGGCCGGTGACAGGATGTTGTTGGTGGACATCATGAGGCTGCGGGCTTCCAGCTGTGCCTCGATTGACAGCGGCACATGCACGGCCATCTGGTCGCCATCGAAGTCGGCGTTGAACGCCGTGCACACCAGCGGGTGCAGCTGGATGGCCTTGCCTTCAATCAGCACCGGCTCGAAGGCCTGGATGCCGAGGCGATGCAGGGTGGGCGCCCTGTTCAGCAGCACCGGATGTTCCCGAATCACTTCCTCGAGGATGTCCCAGACCTCCGGGCCCTCGCGCTCGACCATCTTCTTGGCCGCCTTGATGGTGGTGGCCAGGCCGCGGCTTTCCAGCTTGGAGAAGATGAATGGCTTGAACAGCTCCAGGGCCATCTTCTTCGGCAGGCCGCACTGGTGCAGCTTGAGCGTGGGGCCGACCACGATGACCGAGCGGCCGGAGTAGTCCACGCGCTTGCCCAGGAGGTTCTGCCGGAAGCGTCCCTGTTTGCCCTTGATCATGTCGGCAAGGGACTTCAGCGGCAGCTTGTTGGTGCCGGTGATGGCACGGCCGCGACGGCCGTTGTCCAGCAGGGCATCCACGGATTCCTGCAGCATGCGCTTTTCGTTGCGCACGATGATGTCGGGCGCATTGAGGTCGAGGAGCCGCTTCAGCCGATTGTTCCGGTTGATCACGCGGCGATACAGATCGTTGAGGTCGGAGGTGGCGAAACGGCCACCGTCCAGCGGTACCAGCGGGCGCAGTTCCGGCGGCAGTACCGGCAGCACCTTCAACACCATCCACTCGGGGCGATTGCCCGAGTGCAGGAATGCTTCCATGAGCTTCAGGCGCTTGGTGAGCTTCTTGATCTTCGTTTCCGAGGAGGTTTTCGGCAGCTCTTCCCGCAACGTGGCAATCTCGCTGGCGAGATCGATGGTTTTCAGCAGTTCGTTGACGGCCTCGGCGCCCATGCGGGCATCGAAGTCGTCGCCGAAATTCTCGATTGAATCGAGATAGGCTTCCTCGGTAAGCAGCTGGCCACGCTCGAGATCGGTCATTCCCGGGTCGATGACCACGTAGGCCTCGAAGTACAGGATGCGCTCGATGTCACGCAGGGTCATGTCCAGCAGCAGGCCCATGCGCGAGGGCAGCGACTTCAGGAACCAGATGTGCGCGACCGGGCTGGCGAGGTCAATGTGGCCCATGCGCTCGCGACGGACCTTGGCCAGCGTGACCTCCACACCGCATTTC
Organism: uncultured Gammaproteobacteria bacterium; assembly: GCA_964351795.1. Lineage (GTDB taxonomy): Bacteria > Pseudomonadota > Gammaproteobacteria > JADZEE01 > JADZEE01 > CAYGQN01. The sequence goes on along the minus strand of CAYGQN010000063.1, from coordinate 8,060 downwards.
TCGCACACGACTCCGCGATGCTTGAGGCGCTTGTACTTGCCACACAGGCATTCGTAGTCCTTGATGGGCCCGAAAATCTTCGCGCAGAACAGGCCGTCACGCTCGGGCTTGAAGGTACGGTAGTTGATCGTCTCGGGCTTTTTGACTTCGCCAAATGACCAGGAACGGATTTTCTCCGGCGATGCCAGGCCAATGGTAATCGCGTCGAAATCCTCGACCTGGCCCTGGGCTTTCAGAAGATCCAGTAAATCTTTCAAGGCAGTTCCTCCTCACCGTGCCGCCGGCGGTCGCCCGCCGGGCACTGGTTGGTTCGCCAATTTATTCCTGCTCGAGTTCGATATCGATGCTGAGCGAGCGCATTTCCTTCAGCAGTACGTTGAAGGATTCCGGCATACCCGCTTCCATGCGGTGGTCGCCGTCGACGATGTTCTTGTACATCTTGGTACGGCCGTTCACATCGTCGGACTTCACCGTCAGCATCTCCTGCAGGGTGTAGGCGGCGCCGTAAGCCTCCAGGGCCCAGACCTCCATCTCACCGAAACGCTGGCCGCCGAACTGCGCCTTGCCGCCCAGCGGCTGCTGGGTAACCAGGCTGTACGGCCCGGTTGAACGGGCGTGCATCTTGTCGTCGACGAGATGGTTCAGCTTCAGCATGTACATGTAACCGACGGTGACCGGGCGATCGAAGGCCTCGCCGGTACGGCCATCGAACAGCGTGGTCTGGCCGGATTCGGGCAGGTTGGCCAGTTCGAGCATCATCTTGATTTCGCTCTCGGCAGCCCCGTCGAAGACCGGGGTTGAAATGGGCACCCCGCTGCGCAGGTTGCGTCCCAGTTCGAGTATCTCGTCGTCGTTGAGTTCCTCGAGACGCTCCGGCTCGCCGGTGGTGTTGTACACCTGCTCCAGGAAGCCGCGGACCTTTTGCGCCTCCTCCCTCGCTTCGAGCATCTTGCCGATGCGGGCACCGAGGCCCTTGGCGGCCCAGCCAAGATGGGTTTCGAGCACCTGGCCGACGTTCATGCGCGATGGCACGCCCAGCGGGTTCAGAACCACGTCCACCGCGGTGCCGTCTTCCATGTAGGGCATGTCCTCCACCGGAACGATGGTGGAGATGACGCCCTTGTTGCCGTGCCGGCCGGCCATCTTGTCACCGGGCTGGGTGCGGCGCTTGACGGCCAGGTACACCTTGACCATCTTCAGCACGCCGGGGGCGAGATCATCACCGGTTGTGAGCTTGGCCTTCTTCTCTTCGAAGCGATCCTGGAACTCCTGTTTCAGGTTGGCCACCTGCTGCGCCGCCCGCTCGAGCTGTTCGTTGGCGTCGTCCGCCCGCAGCTGGATATCGAACCACTTCTCGCGGTCTATCTCCTGCAGGTAGGCCTTGGTGATCTTGGCGCCGGCTTCGAGCTTGCCCGGCCCGCGCTCGGCCACCTTGCCGGTGAGCAGGCGCTCGACACGGCTGTAGATGTCCTCCTGCAGGATGCGCATCTGGTCGTCGAGATCCTGGCGGACCCGGGTGAGCTCACCGTTCTCGATTTCCAGGGCACGGGCGTCCTTCTCGACGCCATCGCGGGTGAACACCTGCACATCGATGACGGTGCCGTTCATGCCCGAGGGCACGCGCAGCGAGGTGTCCTTAACATCGGACGCCTTCTCACCGAAGATCGCCCGGAGCAGTTTCTCCTCGGGGGTGAGCTGGGTTTCACCCTTGGGGGTGACCTTGCCGACCAGGATGTCGCCCGGCTGCACCTCGGCGCCGATGTAGACGATGCCGGATTCATCGAGCTTGGCCAGCGCGCCTTCGGACACGTTCGGGATGTCGGCGGTTATCTCCTCCGCTCCCAGCTTGGTATCGCGGGCAACGCAGTTCAGCTCCTCGATGTGGATGCTGGTGTAGCGGTCATCCTGGACAACACGCTCGGAGATGAGAATGGAGTCCTCGAAGTTGTAGCCGTTCCAGGGCATGAAGGCGACCAGCATGTTCTGGCCAAGCGCCAGCTCGCCGAGGTCGGTGGCCGGGCCGTCCGCCAGCACGTCGCCGCGCGCGATGCTGTCACCCACGTTCACCAGTGGTCGCTGGTTGATGCAGGTGTTCTGGTTGGAACGGGTGTACTTGGTCAGGTTGTAGATGTCGACACCGGGCTCGCTGGCGTCGGTCTCGTCGTCGTTGACTCGAACAACGATGCGGCTGGCATCCACGGAATCCACCACGCCACCGCGAAGCGCCGCCACGCAGACGCCGGAGTCGCGCGCGACCACGTACTCCATGCCGGTGCCCACCAGCGGCTTCTCGCTGCGCAGGGTCGGCACGGCCTGGCGCTGCATGTTCGACCCCATGAGCGCGCGGTTGGCGTCGTCGTGCTCCAGGAACGGAATGAGCGATGCGGCCACCGAGACAATCTGCTTGGGGGAGACGTCGATGTAGTCGATCTTGTCCGGGGTGGACATGGTGAACTCGTTCTGGAAGCGACAGGACACCAGGTCATCGAGCAGAACGCCGTTGTCGTCCATGCGGGCATTGGCCTGGGCAATCGTGTACTGGCCTTCCTCGATTGCCGAGAGATATTCCACGACCTCGTTGGCACGGCCGTTCTCGACCTTGCGATAAGGCGTTTCCAGGAAGCCGTAGCGGTTCGTGCGCGCGTACACGGCAAGCGAATTGATGAGGCCGATGTTCGGGCCTTCCGGCGTTTCAATCGGGCAGATGCGGCCGTAATGGGTCGGATGCAC
>CAYGQN010000063.1:0-5320 GCA_964351795.1 uncultured Gammaproteobacteria bacterium | reverse complement strand
GATGCACGTCGCGCACCTCGAAGCCGGCACGCTCGCGTGTCAGGCCGCCCGGGCCGAGCGCCGAGACGCGCCGCTTGTGAGTCACCTCCGACAGCGGGTTGTTCTGGTCCATGAACTGCGACAGCTGGCTGGAGCCGAAGAACTCCTTCACAACCGCCGATACCGGCTTGGCGTTGATGAGTTCCTGGGGCATGAGGCCTTCGGTCTCGGCCAGGCTGAGACGCTCCTTGACGGCACGTTCCACCCGCACCAGGCCGACGCGGAACTGGTTTTCGGCCATTTCGCCGACGCTGCGGACGCGACGGTTGCCGAGGTGGTCGATATCGTCCACCGTGCCATTGCCGTTGCGGATGTCGATCAGCACGCGCAGCACGGACAGGATGTCCTCGGCATCGAGCACGCCCGAACCCTCGACCTCCTCGCGGCCTACCCGGCGATTGAACTTCATGCGCCCGACGCTTGAAAGATCATAGCGGTCGGAGTTGAAGAACAGGTTGTTGAACAGGTTCTCGGCGGCTTCCTTGGTCGGCGGCTCGCCGGGGCGCATCATGCGGTAGATTTCCACCTGTGCCTCCAGGGCATTGGTGGTGGAATCGATGCGCAGCGTATCGGAGATGTACGGGCCGTGGTCGAGATCGTTGGAGTAGATCGTATCCACCGACTCGATACCAGCCGCCAGGAGCTTGTCCAGAACCTCGTCGGTCAGTTCATCGTTGGCCTCGGCGAGCACCTCGCCGGTGCCCTGGTCGACAGCTTCCTCGGCCAGCACCTTGCCTGCCAGGAACTCGCGCGGCACGGTCACCTCCTCCAGGCCGGCTGCCTCCATGGCCTTGACGTGGCGCATGGTGATGCGACGGTCGGCCTCGACGATGACGGCGCCGTCGTCGTCCAGCAGGTCGAAATCCAGGGTCTCGCCACGCAGGCGATCGGGCACGAGGCGCATGCGCATGCCGTCCTCGCTGATGCCGAACGAATCGCGCTCGAAGAACAGGTCGAGAATTTCGCGCGTGGAGTAGCCCAGGGCGCGCAGCAGCACCGTCGCGGGAATCTTGCGGCGGCGATCTATCCGGACGTAGACGTAATCCTTCGGGTCGAACTCGAAGTCGAGCCAGGAACCACGGTAGGGGATGACCCGGGCCGAGAACAGCAGCTTGCCGGAGCTGTGGGTCTTGCCACGGTCGTGGTCGAAGAACACGCCGGGCGAACGATGCAGCTGCGAGACGATGACCCGTTCGGTGCCGTTGATGACAAAGGTGCCGTTCTCGGTCATGAGCGGCAACTCGCCCATGTACACTTCCTGCTCCTTGATGTCCTTGACGGCCTTCTCGGCGCCGGACTCCTTGTCGTAGATGACCAGGCGCACCTTCACCCGCAGCGATGCCGCGTAGGTGACGCCGCGCACCTGGCACTCCTTCACATCGAATACCGGTGTACCCAGCCGGTAGCTGACGTACTCGAGGACCGCGTTGCCGGAGTAGCTCTCGATTGGAAACACGGACTTGAATGCCGCGTGCAGTCCGAGGTCATGACGATGGTCTGCCTCGCGATCCTCCTGCAGGAATTCCCGGTACGACTGGATCTGGGTCGCAAGGAGGTATGGGACTTCGAGCACCGTCTGCTGCTTGCCGAAGTTCTTGCGGATCCTTTTCTTCTGCGTGAAGGAATATGTCATCAGACACCTCTCGGACGGACTGGCGCGGGCAGGGCCCGTGCGGGGAATAACGAACTCACGCCCGGGCAGGTCTGGTTCAGACCCGCCGGGGCACACGCGCGACGCCACCCGGGACCTGACCGGCCCCGAGTGGCGTTACGCGTGTTCATCCGTTGCGGCACTATTACTTGAGCTCGACCTGCGCTCCGGCCTCTTCGAGCTGCTTCTTCAGCGCTTCGGACTCGTCCTTGTTGACCTGTTCCTTGACGGTGGAGGGCGCACCCTCGACCAGTTCCTTGGCTTCCTTGAGGCCGAGGCCGGTGATAGCACGCACGGCCTTGATGACGCCGACCTTGTTCTCACCGAAGCTCGTCATGATGACGTCGAACTCGGTCTGCTCCTCGGCGGCGGCACCGGCGTCGGCACCACCAGCAGCCATGGCAGGCGCGGCCGCCACGGCCTGGGCGGACACGCCCCACTTCTCTTCCAGGGCCGAGACCAGCTCGGTCACTTCAAGGATACTCATGGCGCTCAGGGTTTCGATGAGCTCTTCTTTGGATACGGCCATTGCAATGTTCTCCGGTTGATACTCGAATCAGTTGGTTGTCTAGGCAGTTCGGCTCACGCCGCCTGCTGCTGGTCACGGTAGGCTGCCAGGACCCGCACGAGTTCGGCCGCAGGCTCGTTGAGCGTGCGTACGAGCTGTGTCGCCGGCGCCTGCATGATGCCGAGCAGCATTGCCCGGGCCTCATCCAGGGTCGGCAGGCTGGCAAGGCGGTCGAGCTCGGTCGGGGCCATGAGGTTCCCGGCGAATGCGACTGCCCTGGTCACCAGACGATCGTTGGTCTTGGCGAAATCCTTGACTATCCGTGCGCCGGCACCGGGGTCCTCCGTGGAGAACACCAGTACCAGCGGGCCGACAAGCGCGTCGTGCATGCAGGCGAAGTCCGTGCCTTCGAAAGCGCGGCGGGCGAGGGTGTTCTTGATCACGCGAACGTGAACACCCGCGGTACGCGCCTTGCTTCGAAGGTCGGTCATCGCTGCGACGCTCAGGCCGGAGTACTCAGCAGCAATGGCGGAATGCGCCTGACTGGCAAGCTCGTGCACTTCGGCAACGACCTGCTGCTTCTGCTCCAGTCTCAATGCCATTTGCTTAACTCTCCCGACTAGCGGATTGGTCCATGAAGCGCCCGGATCCGTCCGGACGATTCCCAGGTTGGCAATCCGTCGTCGGGGATGCCCCGATTCGGGTACTGCCATCTGCGCGGGCCACAACGGGGCCGGTATCGGATCCGTCGATGATTAAGCGCCGCCGCCTGGCGCCGGTGTGATACCGGTGCCGGACGGGCGACGCGCCCGCGGTCTTTGATGCACACCGAATCCGTCCGGTGCGTTGATCAAAACAGGTTTCAGACGCCCAGCGTGGCCCGGTCCACCACGATTCCCGGGCCCATGGTGCTGGAGACGGTCACCTTCTTCAGGTAGACACCTTTCGCAGCGCTCGGCTTGGCCTTGTGCAGGTCGGCCAGCAGGGCTTCGAGATTGCCCTTTAGCGCCGTCACGTCGAAGGACACCTTGCCAATGGGGCAATGGATGATGCCGCCCTTGTCGGTGCGGTAGCGGACCTGGCCACCCTTGGCGTTGGTGACGGCGGTGGCCACGTCGGGGGTCACCGTGCCGACCTTGGGGTTGGGCATCAGGCCACGCGGGCCGAGAATCTGGCCGAGGGCGCCCACCACGCGCATGGCGTCGGGGGCGGCAATGACGACATCGAAGTCCATCTGGCCGGCCTTGACCTGCTCGGCGAGGTCCTCGAAACCAACGACGTCGGCGCCGGCCTCGCGGGCCGCATCGGCGGCGGCACCCTGGGCGAACACGGCCACGCGTACGGTTTTACCCGTACCGTTGGGAAGCACCGTCGAGCCGCGCACGTTCTGGTCGGACTTGCGAGGGTCCACTCCGAGGTTGACGCTGACATCGACCGACTCGTCGAACTTCGTTTTCGCCACATCCTTGATGAGCTGCAGGGCTTCATCGATGGGCAGCATGTCGCGATCACCCAGTACTTCGCTGATTGCGCGCATCCGCTTGGTCATACGTGCCATCTCAAAGCCCCTCCGTCTCAAGGCCCATGCTGCGGGCGGTGCCGGCGATGGTCCGCACCGCGGCCTCCATGTCGGACGCGGTCAGGTCCGGGTCCTTGGTTCTGGCGATCTCCTCGATCTGCTCGCGCGTCACCGTGCCCACCTTGTCCTTGTTCGGGACGCTGCTGCCCTTGGCAACGCCGGCGGCCTTGCGCAACAGCACGGATGCGGGCGGCGTCTTGGTGATGAAGGTGAAACTCTTGTCGGCGAAGACGGTGATGACGACGGGCGTTGGCAGGCCCGGTTCCATGGACTGGGTCTGGGCATTGAACGCCTTGCAGAATTCCATGATGTTGACGCCGCGCTGACCGAGTGCCGGGCCGACGGGCGGGCTGGGGTTGGCCTGCCCGGCCGGGACCTGCAACTTGATGTAGGCGTCGATTTTCTTGGCCATTGGATGCTATCTCCCCGGGTGCAAGCGCCTCTCGGCTCCCCGTGCGGCACCACGTGCCCTGCGGGCATGGTGCGTGAATGAAGGCCGGCCGCAATGGCCGACCCCGCTACTCCTTTTCGACCTGCCCGAACTCCAGTTCCACCGGCGTGGAGCGGCCGAAAATCGAGACAGCCACGCTGAGGCGGCTTTTCTCGTAGTTCACTTCCTCCACGACACCGTTGAAATCGGTGAACGGGCCGTCCTTGACGCGCACCATCTCTCCGATCTCGAACAGGACCTTCGGACGCGGCTTCTCGCTGCCTTCCTTGACACGATCAAGGATGATGTTGGCTTCCTTCTCGGAGATGGGCGCGGGCCGGTCACTGGTTCCGCCGATGAAGCCCATCACCTTCGGCACTTCCTTGACCAGGTGCCAGGTGTCGTCGTTCATTTCCATGTTCACCAGCACGTAGCCGGGAAAGAACTTGCGATCGCTGCGCCGCTTCTGCCCGTCGCGCATCTCCACCACCTCTTCGGTGGGGACCAGTATTTCGCCGAACTGGTCGTCCAGGCCGCTGCGCTTGATGCGCTCTTCCATGGACCGCTTGACGTGATTCTCGAATCCCGAATACGCATGCACCACATACCAGCGACGCGCCATAGCCTAACCTCCCATGCCCGTCAGCCAGCGAACAGCCCAGCCGAGAAACGAATCGAACAGCCACAGCATGAGTGCGGCGATGATGACCGTGATGAACACGATCAGGGTCGTCTGGATGCTTTCCTGCCTCGAGGGCCAGACAACGCGGCGGACCTCGTTCTGGGACTCCCGGAAGAAACCCGCGATTTCCCTGCCCTTGCCGGTACCCAGGCCGAGGACAACAGCCACGACAACGGTGCCCAGCAGTACCAGCACACGCAGCAGCAGCGAGCCTTCCGCCTGCAGGTAGAAAAAAACAACACCACCGGTTATCGCGAGTGCGGCAAGCGATAGCTTCACCGTGTCCATGGTGCCGGCCGTGTTTTCAGTGTTCGATGTCATTTAGCAATCAGTTAACGTGCAACGCCGCCCAGCCGGGCGGCGCGCATTTTCAGGTATCACTCGGGCCCGGGAATCATCAGGGCTGGCAGGCCAGGAGGGAATCGAACCCC
>CAYGQN010000062.1:4380-15493 GCA_964351795.1 uncultured Gammaproteobacteria bacterium | reverse complement strand
CCTGGCCAGCATGCTGGCCAGGAAGGAGCTGCAGACAGCATTCTTCAGCTCGCGCGCCTGCCCGGCATCCTTCAGGTGTTCGAACAGGGCGATGCCCAGGGCCGCGGCCCGCACCTGCTCGAAGCCGAGGATGACCACGGCGCGGCTGACCGTGCTGATGGCGCCGCCGTACTGGCCGAACAGCGCGGAGTTGACCACCCGCAGCAGCTTGCTGGTAAGCGCGTAGTCCTTGAGCACGATGTTGGCGAGCGTGTTGGCATCGGTGTCGCTGCCGGCATGCGCCTTGTTGCTGATTTCGGCCACGTGGCGGGAGACCGCCGGGAAGTCCGGCCGCCGGCGCATGCGGCGCAGGAGGAATTCGATGGCGCTGCTGTCGCCGCCGGCCTGGGTGGCCTCGGCGGCCGGCTCGAGCCAGGCCTGCAGGGCATCACGCATGGCAGCGGCATCGGCCCAGCGATCCTCCGGCCGGCGGGCCAGGGCCTTCATCACGATGCGGTCCAGGGCGATATCCAGCTGCCGGTTGACGCTTGCGGGGGCGAGGATGGGCTCGTTCATGATCCGGTACATCACCGCCATGGGGTTGTCGCCATGGAACAGGCGCTCGCCGGTGAGCAACTCGTGGGCGATGGCGCCCAGCGAGAAGATGTCGGCCAGCGCGGTGATCGGCTCGCCGGCAATAATCTCCGGTGCCATGTAGTTCACGGTGCCGACGAGTTCCGAACGGGTCTGCACGTCGTTCACGAACGTGGCCACGCCGAAGTCCAGGATGCGGGGCCGGTCCTTCTCGTCGAGCATGATGTTGGCGGGGGTCAGGTCCCGATGCACGATGCCGGCGGCATGGGCATGGGCCATGCCGTCGAGCACCGCCACCAGGATCCGCGCCACGCGCTGCGCCGGCAGGGCCTCGCGCGCCTCGACGAAGCCACGCAGGGATTGTCCGCGCACGTACTCGTATACCAGCCAGGGCAGGCCATGGCGCTCGCCAATCTCGTGAATGGGGACGATGTTCGGGTGCGACAGGCGTGAGACCTTCCGGGCCTCGGCCTGCAGGCGGGCCGGATCACGGCCGGTGCGGCTGAGGGTCTTGATGGCCACTTCGCGATCCAGGGCCGGATCGCTGGCGAGGTACACCACGCCCTGGGCACCTCGACCGAGTTCCCGGATGGGGACGAACCGGCCGATGCGCTCGGGCAGCCCGGTGGCCGCGTTGGCTGTGTCGGCGCTGGCGGCCATCGGCTGGGGTGATCCTCGCTGGTGCGTATTGCGATAGCGGCCCGCCGGGCAGGGCGCTTGAGTGTTTGAGCCCCCGTGGGATTTGCCGCAGAATGCGCGGCGGCCTTTTTCGGAAACAGGGACTTATGGCGAACGCAAGGGAGTCCATCCATGGCCAGTGGTCATCGCGGTGGATGTTCATCCTCGCCGCCACCGGCTCGGCGGTGGGGCTGGGCAATGTCTGGCGGTTTCCCTACCTGGTGGGCGAGAACGGCGGTGGTGCCTTCGTGCTGGTCTACCTTGCGTGCGTTGCCCTGGTCGGCATCCCGTTGCTGATGGCCGAGGTGATGCTCGGCCGGCGCGGTCGGCGCAGCCCCATCAACACCATGCGCGCGCTGGCGCGGGACGAGGGCCTGAGTACCAACTGGGCAGCCCTGGGCTGGCTGGGTGTGGGTGCCGGCTTCCTGATCCTGTCCTTCTACAGCGTGGTGGCGGGTTGGTCGCTTGCCTATGTCGTCATGATGATCAACGGCACCTTCAATGGCACCAACGCCGCGGCCACGGCCGCGGAATTCGGCGGTCTTGTCGCTTCGCCGGGGCGCCTGCTGTTCTGGCACACGGTGTTCATGGTGCTCACCGTCAGCGTGGTCGCGCGCGGTGTCAGCGGTGGCCTCGAGCGTGCGGTGAAATACCTGATGCCCGCCCTGTTGATCCTGCTGTTGCTGATGGTCGGTTACGCCATCGGCAACGGTGCCTTCGAGGAGGCCATGGCCTACCTGTTCCGGCCCGACTTCGCGCGACTCACCCCGGCCAGCCTGCTGGAGGCACTCGGCCAGGCTTTCTTCAGCCTCAGCCTTGGTATGGGCGCCATCATGATCTACGGCTCCTACCTGCCGGCAAATGAATCCATCCCGCAGACCTCCGTCATCATCGCCCTGGCCGATACCGGGGTGGCCGTGCTGTCGGGCCTGGCGATCTTCCCGATCGTGTTCGCCTATGGGCTGGCGCCGGAATCCGGGCCGGGGCTGGTGTTCCAGACACTGACCATTCCATTCGGACACATGTGGGGCGGCCAGGTGTTCGGCACGCTGTTCTTCCTGCTGCTGAGCGTGGCCGGCTGGACATCGGCCATCTCGCTGCTGGAGCCTGCCTCGGCGTGGCTGGTGGAAAACCTCGGCACCTCCCGACTGCGCGCCTGCATCCTTACCGGCGTGGCCGCCTGGGTCATGGGCGTGGGTTCCCTGCTGTCGTTCAATCTCACTGCCGACATGACGCTGTTCGACAAGAATTTCTTCGAGCTGGTCGAGTACCTCAGCGCCAACCTGATGCTGCCGATCGGTGGCATGTTCATCGCCATCTTCGCCGGCTGGCGCCTGTCGCGGGCCTCGGCGGTGGATGAACTCGGCATTGGCCAGGGGCGCGCGTTCGCTGCCTGGCACATGCTGGTGCGCTACGTGGCGCCGGTGGCGGTGTTGCTTGTACTCATCAACATTCTCAATCCCGAGCTGCTGAGCGGAGCCGAATGAACCGACGTATCGAGCAATCGACGATACTGCCCTACAGCCCGGGGCAGCTGTATGCCCTGGTGAACGATGTTGCGGCCTATCCGCAGTTCCTGCCCTGGTGTGAGGCCGTGCAGGTGCATGACCAGGGGCTGGAAACCCTGAGTGCCACGCTGACCCTGGCAAAGGCCGGGGTACGCCAGCAGATCACCACCCGCAACGAGATGGTGCCCGGCAGCCGCATCCACATGCGGTTGATGAAGGGCCCGTTCCGCCATCTCAGCGGCCTGTGGGAATTCCACCCGCACGGTGATGATGGCGTGCTGGTCAAGCTGCTGATGGAATTCGAGTTCAAGAACCGGCTGGTCGCGATGACGCTCGGGCGCCTGTTCGACGAAGTCACGGGCACGCTCGTCTCGGCATTCCGCGACCGCGCCCACGCCTGTTACGGCGGGCTGCGCTGATGCTGCGCGTGAGCGTGGTGTACGCCGGGGAAAGCGACCAGGCCGAGGTCGCGCTGGAATTGCCGGAGGGCAGCACCATTGCCGATGCGGTGGCCGCATCGGGCCTGGCGACGCGTTTCCCCGGCATTGACATCGCCGCTGCCGGCGTCGGGATCTGGTACCGCTTGCGGGAGCCGCACACGCTGCTCAGCGACGGCGACAGGGTGGAGATATACCGCCCGCTCAAGGTGGACCCGAAGCAGGCGCGTCGCGAGCGGGCGCGGCGCTGATGCCGCCGGCCCGGGCTCAGAAGGGCTGGTCGATATCGGTGGGATCCTTGTAGCCGCGGTCGGCGGGGCCGGCCGGATCATCCGCACCGTCGTCGCCGATCCCGACCTTCTCCAGGATTGACCTGAAGAAGCCCTTGTCGCGCTTCGGCGGCGGGGCGTTCTCGGGCACCAGCACCGACTCCTCCGGCCGGGACTGCTTCGCGACCATGGTTTCGGTGGCCGACTCGTCTTCGCTGTCATCCGCCGCCGCGGCCTCGTTGGCCGCCGGGGCGGCCGTGTCGCCGTCCTGCTGGTCGTCGTCGCCGATGCCCACCCGGCGCGCCATCCGCGCGAACAGGCCGGGTTTGTCCTTGCCCGCATCCGCCTCGTCGGCCTGGGCATCCCCACCCGCGCCGGTCTGCGCGGTCGCGTCGTCGTCTTCCCCGGCCGCCGCGGCGACGCCGGCGCCCGCCGCACCGGAGGCCTTGGCGGCCTCGTCGACGTCATCGCCCTCTTCCGGAGCGTCGTCACCGAGGCCGACGCGCGCCTTCATCTTGTCGATGAGCGAGCGCTCGTAGACACCGGGCACCTCGACCATGGCGCTCTTCTCGCGCTCGGGCTTGAGTTCACCCACCGCCGCGCGGACGTTGCCATCCACCTGCACCAGCAGGTCATCCTCGAAGAACAGCGCCACGCGGCGTTGCTCGCGGCGGCCACCGCGGTGTGAAAAGCTGTAGATGTAGTCCCAGCGGTTGGCGTGGAAGGTGTCCTCGATGATGGGCGTGCCCATGATGAAGCGCACTTTGGCCTTGTCCATGCCCGGCCGTAACTGGGCGAGCATGTCCTGGGTGATGACATTGCCCTGCTCGATGTCGATCTTGTAGACAATCGGCAGATCGGTCGGCGATGGCAGTCGGCTGCAGGCGGCCAGCAGGCACAGCATCACGCAAGCCATTGAAATTCTGAGGGACAGGTGCATCAACTGGAATGTTCCGGCGGTCGACTTGACGGGCCGGCATCATATCGTGCCGGATGGCCTGCCGGCCAGCAGCGCTGGTGCGGCTGGCCGGTGGCATTGGTATACTCCGCCCACGCCAGGCCGGTCGATGCGTGCGGTCGTGCGCACCTGAATTCCCGCAGCACACAACCGGGCGGCCGCACAGCGGTAAAGCACATGGGCAAACGGATGGATTCCCAGGAACTCAAGAAGGCTGGCCTGAAGGCCACACTGCCGCGGTTGCGGATACTGGAGATCCTTGACCGGAACCAGGACCAGCATCTCAGCGCCGAGGATGTCTACAAGGCGCTCATGGACATCGGCGAAGAGGTCGGCCTTGCCACCATCTACCGCGTCCTGACCCAGTTCGAGGCGGCGGGGCTGGTCACGCGGCACCACTTCGATACCGGCAGTTCGGTGTTCGAACTCGCCAGCGGGGAACATCACGACCACATGGTGTGCATGAAAACCGGTGAAGTGGTTGAATTCGTGGACGAGGAAATCGAGCGCCGCCAGCGCGAGATTGCCGAGCAGCATGGCTACGAGCTGGTGGACCACTCGCTGGTGCTGTACGTGCGGCCACGCCGCGACTGAGCCCGGCCCTGCCGCCGGCGCCGATCAGGGCCCGCCTATCAGTTCCTCGGCATGCGCCCGTGTGCTGGCGGTAATTTCCAGGCCACCCAGCATACGCGCCACTTCCTCGGTCCGGTCGGTGCGATCCAGCGCGCGCACATGCACGCTGGCGCTGCCCTCGGCCTTGCTCACGCAGTAGTGCTGGTGACCCTGCGCGGCGACCTGCGCCAGGTGGGTGATGCACAGCACCTGGGTCTGTTCGCCAAGCTCCCGCAGTTTCTGGCCGATGATGGATGCCACCCGCCCGCCAATGCCGACGTCCACCTCGTCGAAGACGATGGTGGGCAGTGTCGAGCGGCCGAGGGCGGCCATTTCGATGGCCAGGCTGGCGCGCGACAGCTCGCCACCGGAGGCCACTTTGGACAGTGGCCGTGGTGCCATGCCGGCGTTGCCGGAGAACAGGAACTCGACATCGTCGTAGCCCGACGGTGAGGGGGGCGCTTCGGGATCGGCGGTCACCGCTACCCGGAATTGCGCGCCCTTCAGGCCGAGCGGGGCAAGCGCGGCGGTGACCTCCGCGCCGAAAGTCTGTGCCGCGGCCGCCCGCAGGGCATGCAGTTCATCGGCGGCCGTACGGTACTGCGCCAGCGCCCGCTGCTCGGCCGCGGTGAGTTCCCGCCGCCGGCCGTCGGCATTGGACAGGCGCTCCAGCCGTTCGCGCAGGGCGTCCGCCACCTCCTGCAGCAGTTGTGGTTCGCAGCGGTGCTTGCGGGCCAGTGCATGCACCCGCCCCAGGCGGGATTCCATGCTTGCGAGCGCCGCCGGATCGGCCTCCAGCCCGCTCTGCAGGCCGTGCAGGCTGCGCGCGGCCTCGCCGATGTTGATCAGGGCCTCGTCGAGCAGGCGCCGGGCATCGAGCAGGTCGGGTTCCAGTTCTTCGAGGTCGGCCAGCAGGCGCACGCTCTCGGCCAGCAGGTCCTGGGCGGCCGGCTCGCCATCGCTCACCTGGGCGAGGGCGCTGTCGACGCCGGCGATGAGCTCACTCATCCCGGCCAGGCGCCGTTGTTCCTGCTCCAGGCGCTCCAGCGCCGCGGGGCTGAAATCGTCCTGTTCGAACTCCTCGAGTTCGTACTGCAGTCGCTCCACTTCGGCTTCCAGTGCGGCCGGGTCGCCGCCGATCTCATCGCGCTCGGCGCGGATGCGCGCCAGCTCGGCACAGGCCCCGGCAAGACGCTCCAGCAGTGCGGCGCTGCCGGCGTGTGCATCCAGCAGCTCGCGCTGTACCTGTCGTCGCAGCAGGGCATGGTGAGCGTGCTGGCCATGGATATCGGCCAGCAGCTCGCCCAGGCGCCGCAGCGCGTTCACCGGGACCGGCTCGCCGTTGATGAAGGCGCGGGAGCGTCCTTCCGCCCCCACCTGGCGCTTGACGATGCATTCATCCGCGCTGATGCCGAGCTCCTCGAGCAGGGCGCAGGCCGACGACGGCAGGCGCTCGAACTCGGCCACTACCGTGCAGCGCTCGGCGCCCTGGCGGACCAGCTCGCTGTCGGCGCGACCGCCCAGCGCGAGCGCCAGGGATTCGATGACGATCGATTTGCCGGCACCGGTTTCGCCAGTGAGCACGGTGAAGCCCGGCGCGAATTCCAGGTCGAGCGCCTCGATCAGCGCGACATTGCGGATGCTGAGCTGCCTCAGCACAGGTCCCGGCCCCACTGCAGCTTGGCGCGCAGCGTTGCGAAGTGATCGTGGCCGGCCGGGTGGATGAGGTGGATCCCGGTCTCGTGACGGGCGATGCGGATCCGGTCACGTGGTTGCAGTACGCATACGTCCACGCCATCGCAGGTGACCCGGGCGTAGTCCGGTTCCTCGGTGTCCACCAGGATATCGATGCGGCTGTCGTTGGAGACGATGAGCGGCCGGTTGGTGAGGGTATGCGGGCAGATCGGTACAAGGCCGATGGCCGGCACGCCGGGGTGGACAATCGGCCCGCCGCCGGACAGCGCGTAGGCGGTGGAGCCGGTGGGGGTGGTGATGATCATGCCGTCCGAGCGCTGGGTATGCACGAACACGTCGTCGATACGCGTGTCGAAACTGATCAGCCGGGCGGTGTTCCACTTCTGGATGACCACGTCATTCAGGGCGTCGGCGGTGGCCACCACCTCGCCGTCGCGCTCCACGCTGGCGTGCAGGAAGAAGCGTTCCTCCTCGGTGAAGGCGCCATCGAGCACCGCGTCCAGGGCGCCGGGCAGCAGCTCCGGGGTGAGATCGGTGAGAAAACCGAGCCGCCCCAGGTTGATGCCCAGCAGGCGGACGTGGCGGAAACGGAACAGCAGCCTGGCCGCCCCCAGCATTGTGCCGTCGCCGCCCACGGCAATGACGAGGTCTTCCTGGGCGCCGAGCTGGTAGTCCGGCGGCGGGGAGGGCACCTCGGTGCCGAGCAGCTCGTGGCAGCTGGGATCGAACACGAGTTCGCAGTCCCGGCCCTGCAGCTGGCCGATGAGCGCGCGGAGCACCGCGCGCACGTTGTCGTCGCCCTGGCGGGTGATGATGCCGATTCGGCGGAACATGCGGTGGCTGGAATCCCCGGCGGAAGAGGCGGCAAATTAGCATTTCCCGTGCACGCCGCCAACAACGCTTTTTGCACTCTACCCGGGGGAGTGCTAAATTCGGCCCCGACCCATCGAGATGCGATGAGGATACCCGGATAAATGGCTCAAGACGTTGAATTTGATAAGCTTTCAGACCGGGCGCAGTACTTGTTCAAGTGCCTGGTCGAACGATACATCAAGGACGGCGCGCCGGTGGGCTCACGCACGCTCGCCCGTGACGCCCAACTGGAACTCAGCCCGGCCACCATCCGCAACGTCATGGCCGACCTCGAGGACCTCGGCCTGCTGGCCGCGCCGCACACTTCCGCCGGCCGCGTGCCCACGGCGCGCGGCTACCGGCTGTTCATCGACTCCATGCTCACCGTGCGCGAGCTCAACGAGGACACGGTCCGGCGCATCGCCTCGGACCTGGAATCCGCCGACGACATCCAGCGACTGCTGCGCAGGACCTCCAGCATTCTCTCGGAGATCACGCACATGGCAGGCCTGGTGATGGTGCCGCGCAGCGAGCATCGGGCCCTGAGGCACGTGGATTTCCTGCCCCTGTCGGACAAGCGGGTGCTGGTCATCATGGTGGTGAACAACCAGGAGGTGCAGAACCGCATCATCCAGACCGATCGGGTGTATTCCCCGTCCGAACTGCAGCAGGCGGCCAACTGGCTCAACGAGGCCTTCGCGGGCAAGGATCTGCGCCAGGTCCGCGACAAGCTGCTGGCCGAGATGGGCGAGGCGCGCGAGGAAATGAACCGCATGATGTCGGCGGTCATCGAGGTCTCGCAGAAAGCCATCCTGGCAGAGCCCGAGGATGGTGAGGGCTACGTGCTCACCGGCCAGACCAACCTCATGCATGTGAACGAGCTCTCCGACGTGGAGAAGCTGCGCCAGCTGTTCGACACCTTCAATCGCAAGCGCGACATCCTGCGCCTGCTCGAGCAGGCGGTCTCGGCCCAGGGCGTGCAGATTTTCATTGGCGAGGAATCCGGCTACGAGGCCCTGGATCACTGCTCCGTGGTCACCTCCACCTACGAGCGTGACGGCGAGGTGCTGGGGGTGCTCGGCGTCATCGGTCCCACGCGCATGGAGTACGAGCGGGTCATCCCGGTGGTCGACCTGACAGCGCGGTTGCTCGGCTCGAGCTTGAAATACCTGAACTGAACCCCCATCTGCCGCCAGAGGTCCGCTTCGACGGGCCCGCCGCCGCGCTCCGGCCCGGCGCGGGCGAGGCTTTGCCGGGGCCGGGCAGCAACCATGAACACAATAGAGAGGCAGTCGTGGAAGAACACGAGGAAGCAGGATCCGGGGCAACCGGAGAGAACGCAACGGCACCCGGGGCGGGAGGCGCGGCCGACGGTGAAGGCAGCGAAATCGAACGCCTGCAGGCCGAGTTGCAGGCCCGTGAACGCGAGCTGGAGAAACTCCGGGACGACGCCCTGCGGGCCATGGCCGAACTGGAAAACACCCGCCGCCGCGCCGCCCGCGATGTGGAAAACGCCCACAAGTTCGGGCTGGACCGCCTGGTCGGCGAGCTGCTGCCCGTCAAGGACAGCATGGAGCTGGGCCTGTCGGCCGCCGAAGGCGGCCAGGATGCCCAGGCCGTGCGCGAGGGCCTGGAACTGACGCTGAAGATGTTCACCGACGCGCTGGAGAAGCTCGGCGTGCTGGCGGTGGATCCGGCCGGGCAGAAGTTCGACCCGGAGTACCACCAGGCCATGACCACCGTGCCTTCAGCCGAGGTCCCGCCGGGCACCGTGGTGGCCGTGATGCAGAAGGGCTACGTGCTCAACGACCGGCTGGTTCGCCCGGCCCTGGTCAGTGTGGCCAAGGCCCCGGAGTAGGCGCGCCGCGGCGGTGTGTTTGAATCCAGGCGCCCCGTCCCCATATAGGCAGCATCGCAACATGAAACCGGGCACACACAGCCCGCAGCAGGAGAGATTCAGTCATGGGTAAGATCATCGGAATTGACCTCGGTACCACGAACTCGTGTGTTGCCGTCCTCGAAGGCGGCAAGCCGCGGGTCATCGAGAACTCCGAGGGCGCACGAACCACACCGTCGGTGGTCGCCTTCGCCGACGACGGCGAGGTGCTGGTGGGCCAGTCCGCCAAGCGCCAGGCCGTGACCAATCCCGCCAACACCCTGTTCGCGGTCAAGCGCCTGATTGGTCGTGCCTTCCAGGATGATGTCGTCCAGCGCGACATCAAGATGGTGCCCTACAAGATCATCAAGGCCGACAACGGCGATGCCTGGGTGGAGGCCAGCGGCAAGAAGATGGCACCCCCGGAGGTGTCCGCCCGCGTGCTGATGAAAATGAAGAAGACGGCGGAGGAGTACCTCGGCGAGACCGTCACCGAGGCCGTCATCACCGTGCCCGCCTACTTCAACGATTCGCAGCGCCAGGCCACCAAGGACGCCGGCCGCATCGCCGGCCTGGAGGTCAAGCGCATCATCAACGAGCCCACCGCGGCCGCGCTGGCTTTCGGCATGGACAAGTCCAGCGGTGATCGCAAGATCGCCGTGTACGACCTCGGCGGCGGCACCTTCGACATCTCCATCATCGAGATTGCCGACGTCGACGGCGAGAAGCAGTTCGAGGTGCTGGCCACCAACGGCGACACCTTCCTCGGTGGCGAGGATCTCGACCTGAAGATCATCGATTTCCTGGCAGCGGAGTTCAAGAACGAGCAGGGCATCGATCTGAAGGGCGATCCGCTTGCCATGCAGCGCCTGAAGGAGGCCGCCGAGAAGGCCAAGATCGAGCTGTCATCGAGCAACCAGACCGACGTCAACCTGCCCTACATCACCGCCGACAACACCGGGCCGAAGCACCTGAACATCAAGATCAGCCGGGCCAAGCTCGAGTCGCTGGTGGAGGACATCGTCAAGCGCACCCTGGGCCCCTGCAAGAGCGCCCTGGCCGATGCCGGCCTGAAGCCGGCCGACATCGATGACGTCATCATGGTCGGTGGCCAGACCCGCATGCCGCTGGTGCAGACCCTGGTGCAGGATTTCTTCGGCAAGGAGCCGCGCCGCGACGTGAACCCGGACGAGGCCGTGGCCGTCGGTGCCGCCATCCAGGGCGGTGTGCTGGGTGGCGACGTCAAGGACGTCCTGCTGCTCGACGTCACTCCGCTGTCGCTCGGCATCGAGACCCTCGGTGGGGTGATGACCAAGCTCATCGAGCGCAACACCACCATTCCGACCAACGCCAAGCAGGTGTTCTCCACGGCCGAGGACAACCAGACCGCCGTCACCGTGCACGTGCTGCAGGGCGAGCGCGAGCGGGCCCTGGACAACAAGTCCCTCGGCCGCTTCGACCTCTCGGATATCCCGCCGGCCCCGCGCGGCGTGCCCCAGGTGGAGGTGAGCTTCGACATCGATGCCAACGGCATTCTCAATGTCTCGGCCACCGACAAGGCGACCGGCAAGGCCCAGTCCATCGTCATCAAGGCGTCCAGCGGCCTGTCGGACGACGAGATCGACAAGATGGTCCGCGATGCCGAGGCGCACGCC
>CAYGQN010000062.1:0-4370 GCA_964351795.1 uncultured Gammaproteobacteria bacterium | reverse complement strand
TAGCTCTGCGAGATGGGCTAGGCCAAGGCCTAGGCCGGCCTGGGGGGTGAGGCCGGCAGCGATGCGGGCCCGACCGGCGCGGGCACCGCCGGCGATGACGATGTCGTTGATGCCGACTTCGAAGAGGTGAAGGACGACAACAAGTAGCCGCGGCCAGGCACCGCAGGCAGGGCGCGATTGCGGTAAGCTGCGCGCCCCAGCGGCCCGGTCCAGGTACCCGGCCCCGGCGGGGCGGTGCCCGGCCGGGCCGTTTGCCTGTTCGCGGGCAGCACGAGCACAGGGATGAATGACAACAACAGGCTGATGAACCCAGATGTCTAAGCGGGATTACTACGAAGTCCTGGGGGTGTCCAAGAACGCCTCCGACGACGAGATCAAGAAGGCCTACCGGCGTCTGGCCATGAAGCATCACCCGGACCGCAACCCCGGCGATACCGAGGCCGAACTGCGGTTCAAGGAAACCAAGCTCGCCTTCGAGGTCCTCAGCGACTCGCGCAAGCGGGCCGCCTACGACCAGTTCGGCCACGCCGGGGTTGATGCCGGTGCCGGCATGGGTGGCGGGGCCGAGGGCTTCGGTGGCTTCGGTGACATCTTCGACTCCGTGTTCGGCGACATCTTCGGCGGCGGTGGCCGCGGTGGCGGCCCGCGCGTGTACCGCGGCGCGGACCTTCGCTACGACCTGTCCCTGTCACTGGAGGATGCCGTCGGTGGCACCGAGGTGAAGATCCGCCTGCCGACGATGGTCGACTGCGAGCGCTGCGACGGCTCGGGATCGGCCTCGAAGGCCCGGCCGACCACCTGCTCCACCTGCCAGGGTGTCGGCCAGGTGCGCATGCAGCAGGGGTTTTTCTCGGTGCAGCAGACCTGCCCCACCTGCCGCGGCACCGGCAAGACGGTCGGTGACCCCTGCGGGGGCTGCAGCGGTACCGGCAAGGCCCGCAGCCACAAGACCATCGCGGTGAAGATCCCGGCCGGCGTGGACAACGGCGACCGCATCCGCCTGACCGGCGAGGGCGAGCCCGGCGCCAATGGCGGCCCGCCCGGGGACCTGTACGTCAACGTCAACATCGAGCCGCACGCGATTTTCCAGCGCGAGGGTGCCGACCTGTACTGCGAGGTGCCCATCAACATGGTCACCGCCGCGCTGGGCGGGGAGCTGGAAGTACCCACCCTCAACGGCCGGGTGGTGCTGAAGATCCCCGAGGCGACCCAGACCGGCAAGCTGTTCCGCCTGCGTGGCAAGGGCGTTAAATCGGTGCGCGGCGGACGGGTGGGTGATCTCCTCTGCCGGGCCGTGGTGGAGACGCCCGTCAACCTCAACCGCGAGCAGAAGGACCTCATGCGCAAGCTCGGTGAAAGCATGAACAAGCACAGCGGGCGCCACAGCCCGGCCGAGGCCTCGTGGCTGGACGGGGTCAAGAAATTCTTCGAAGACATGAAGTTCTGAGTTCGCCACCAGGGCTGTGACGGCGATCGGACAGGAGGGGCGGGACATGACCACCCGGATAGGGGTACGCGGCGCCGCCGGGCGCATGGGCCGCACGATCATCGAACTGGCGGCCGGGCGCGATGACATGCGCATCGGCGCAGCCTTCGAATCAGCCGATTGCCCGCTGCTCGGCAGCGATGCCGGCACGGTCGCCGGCCGTGGTGAACTCGGTGCCTTGCTCACCGCCGACCTCGCCGCCGGCGGCGGGTTCGACGTGCTCATCGACTTCTCCCATCCCGAGGCGCTGGCGGCATCCATCGATTGCTGCCGGGCCCGCGGGGCGGCGCTGGTGGTGGGCACCACCGGTGTGGATGCGGCCGGGGAGGCTGCACTGGCCGCGGCCGGGCGCGACATCGGCGTGGTCTACGCGCCGAACATGAGTTCCGGGGTCAACCTGGTGTTCCGGCTGGTGGAACTGGCGGCACGGGCGCTCGGCGATGAGGCGGATATCGAGATCATCGAGGCGCACCACCGCCACAAGATCGATGCCCCTTCGGGAACGGCGCTGCGGCTGGGGCAGGTGGTGGCCGACGCGCTCGACCGCGACCTCGCACAATGCGCCGTGTATGCCCGCCAGGGCCGCACCGGTGCGCGGGATCGGCACAGTATCGGTTTCCAGACCATCCGCGCCGGCGACATCGTCGGTGATCACACCGTGCTGTTCGGCGCCGAGGGCGAGCGGATCGAAATCACGCACCGCGCCTCCAGCCGTGCCACCTTCGCCGGCGGTGCGCTGCGGGCGGCTCGCTGGATCCACGCTCGTGGTACGGGCCTGTTCGACATGCAGGACGTGCTGGGGCTGCGCTGAGAGTCCGGCCTGCGCCTGCCCGCCGTCCGGCCAGGCCAGTCTTTGGCCGTGCGGCACCGGCCTTCGCGACGCGGCCGGATCCCGGCCCTCGGCCCAAACGTGACGCCTACGGGGCCGCACGGCGATCGGCCTGCCGCTTGTGACCCGCGGCCACCGGCCTCTGCCGCGCCGGATGCCCGGCTTACTGCGGCGCCAGTGAGGCGTCGGGCAGCGCCTCCAGCCACAGGTGGCCATGGCTGACCCGGGCGGGCAGGGGGATCAGCGATTGGCCCGCGCATGGCCCGGCCACGCAGAAGCCATCGGCCGTCCGGAACTGCGCGCCGTGCATGGCGCATTGCAGCAGCCGGCCGTCCGGGTCCATGAACCGTCCCGGTACCCAGTCCAGGCCCACGCCCACATGCGGGCAGCGATTGACGAACACGCTGACCGATTCTCCGCGGCGCGTGAGGATGAGCGGCACTTCCTGATCGCCAACCGCGACCGCGGCGCCGATTGCCCCGCCGTCCGGAATGGCGCTGACCGCGCCGAGATCCAGTCCACAATGCCCTGCCATGTCCTTGCGCCTCCACACAGCCGCTGCTGCGCTCATGGTGCTTTCGCGCGCCGACCGGCTCAAGTACAATCCGGGCCAATGCTGAAACGGGAGCCTTGCTCCCGTTTTGTGTGTCCGGGCAACCTCTAACGCGACAAGTTCCGCGGTACTGCCAAGTCGGCCGCGCGCTGTCGGCTGGCCTGCAGCCAGCCAGGCGAACAGCCCGCGGGCCGGGCGATCGGCACGGCGCCCGGCAGCGGTATCCGGATCACATCGACGGGAACAGCGAACTTGAGCGAAACCGCCATTCTGGCCCTGGAAGACGGGCAAATCTTCGAGGGAACGGCCATTGGCGCCGTCGGGTCGACCGTCGGCGAGGTGGTGTTCAACACTGCCATGACGGGCTACCAGGAGATCCTCTCCGACCCCTCCTATGCGCAGCAACTCGTCACCCTGACCTACCCGCATATCGGCAACACCGGGTGGAACGACGAGGACATGGAATCGGATCGCGTCCACGCGGCCGGGCTCATCATCCGCGACCTGCCCCTGGCGGCCAGCAACTGGCGCTCCCAGGGCGAGCTCGGTGGCTTCCTCGAGGCCCAGGGCACGGTGGCCATCGCCGACATCGACACGCGCGCGCTGACGCGCCTGCTGCGCGAGCAGGGCGCCAAGCGCGGTTGCATCATGACCGCCAGTGCCGGGGACGCCGACGCCGCTGTCGCGCTGGCCCGGGCCTTCCCGGGCCTGAAGGGCGCCGACCTGGCACGGGTGGTCAGCACCGCCGAAGCCTACCCGTGGCACGAGGGTACCTGGCGGCACGCGCTGAACACGCCGCCGCTGGCCGCGGTCGGCCACGCGCCGCTCAAAGTCGTGGCCTACGATTTCGGCGTCAAGCGCAACATCCTGCGGCTGCTGGCCGATCGCGGGTGCGAGCTCACCGTGGTGCCGGCGCAGACCCCGGGCGACGAAGTGCTGGCCATGGCTCCGGATGGCGTATTCCTGTCCAACGGCCCCGGTGATCCCGAGCCCTGCGATTACGCCATCGATGCCATCGCCCGGATCCTGGCGACGGGCATGCCGGTGTTCGGGATCTGCCTGGGGCACCAGCTGCTGGGCCTGGCCTGCGGAGCGAAAACCGGGAAAATGAAATTCGGCCATCACGGCGCCAACCACCCGGTGAGCGTGCTGGCCAGCGGCGAGGTCATGATCACCAGCCAGAACCATGGCTTCACCATCGACGAGACCAGCCTGCCGGCCAACCTGAGCGTGACCCACCGCTCCCTGTTCGACGGCACCCTGCAGGGCATTCACCACCGCGAGTTGCCGGCCTTCGGTTTCCAGGGCCATCCCGAGGCAAGCCCCGGCCCGCATGATCTGCGGCCGCTGTTTGACCACTTCATCGATCTCATGCTCGCGCGCCGCGCGGGCTGACTGCGCCAGCGACGACGCCACAGCCATGCCAAAGCGAACCGACATCCACAGCATCCTCATCATCGGCGCCGGGCCCATCATCATCGGCCAGGCCTGCGAGTTCGACT
>CAYGQN010000061.1:0-15494 GCA_964351795.1 uncultured Gammaproteobacteria bacterium | reverse complement strand
TTCGTCATCCAGGCCGGAAGCTTGCGCGTCGCGCGCTTGCCGACCGGTGATATGCGGGCCAGGGTGCGCCCCGACCGGCCGGCGGCCGACCGGGGCGATGGCAAGGGCGTGCCGGGCGCCTTACTTGCCGATGCTGGCAGCCGGCGGGAAGGGGTAGCGCGGGCCGGGGTAGCAGAAGCAGATGTGGCGGTACGGCTCGTCGCCGATCACCTTGATCTGCATGCGCCCGCCCTGTGGCAGCAGGTACATGCTGCCCGGGCCGAGCTGCGCCTTCACGCTGTCGCTGTACAGCGGCGGGTGGAAGAACTCGATTTCAGCATGACCGGAGATGCAGTACTGCATTTCGTCGTGGGCGAACTGCCAGTTGAACTCGGTGCCGGGCAGGAAATCCTCGATGACGATCTGGCCCGCCGGTTCGTCGATCTCGGTGCCGTAGCCCTTGATCTGCACGCCGGGGTTGAACGGCAGCGGAAAGGAGGTGGCCTGTTCCATGTCGGCCGGGTCGTACTGGTGGATACGAAAGCGCGAGTAGGAAATCTCCCGAAGTCCCATGATGGTCTCCTGATTGGTCGTGGCTGGCGATGTGTCGGTGTGACAGGCAGAATGTATACGATTTAGAATGCATTTTCGATGGCCGCGCGGCGGTCGGGCGACACAGCACACGTGGAGG
This sequence comes from uncultured Gammaproteobacteria bacterium, assembly GCA_964351795.1. Lineage (GTDB taxonomy): Bacteria > Pseudomonadota > Gammaproteobacteria > JADZEE01 > JADZEE01 > CAYGQN01. The sequence goes on along the minus strand of CAYGQN010000061.1, from coordinate 14,824 downwards.
GCCGGATGAGCGAACACGATGGCAGGCAAGGCCTGCAGGCGGCCTTCGATACCCTGTCCGGCGCACTGGCCGGCGGGGACCTCGAAGGCTTCTACGGGTTGATGCACGAGGACGCCATGATCGTCGATGAGGACATTCCCTTCCTCGGCGGCAAGGCGGCCTTCCAGGATCACATCGCCTGGCATGTCAGCGGGATCTGGGAGGCCTTCCAGTGGTACCCGCGCCAGGCGCAGGTGATCTGTCACGGCGACACCGGGGCGGTGGTCGGCTACGCCACCTTCCGCGGCAAACCGCGCGATGCGGGCTTTCGCCAGCGGCACATGTTCTTCAGCCAGGGCTGGGCCCGCGAGCAGGGACGCTGGGTCCTGGTGAACTGGCACCAGAGCACGCTGGACGGACACATCCTGGATGCCTCGCCGGGTTGAGCGCGGGGACGGAGCCGATTACATGAACGAGACCACCCTGAACGAGCAGTTCCACGCGGCCTTCGCCGGTTTTCTGAAGGACGGTGACAAGGACGCGCTGCTGGCCTTTCTGCACGAGGACGCGGCGGTGATTCTGGACGACACGCCGTTCATTCTCGACGCGGCCCAGTTGCGGGACCACCTGGCCTTCCACGCCGGCCTGTGGGAGCGTCATTACCTGACCCTGCGAGACCTGCGCGTGCAGGTGTTCGGCAGCACGGGGCTGGTCAGCGCCAACTACCAGGATCGCGGCAAGCCCCGTGATGCCGGCTACCGCCAGCGTGACGGCATGCTGGCGCTGGTGTGCGCCTGGGATGAGGCCGCCGGCGCCTGGCGCGGCGTGAAGCTGCACATGAACACCCTGCTGGCGGCCATCCACCACAGTTCGCCGGGTTGAGGGGCCGCGCCCGGGCAGGACCGGGCGCGGCAACAGCCGGGCCTGCTCAGTCGGGCAGGGCGCCGAGGAACTGCGCGATGCCGTCGGCAACACCCTGCGGATCGTTGTCGGGCTGGAAATCTCCGCCGCCGACGATGGACTGCTTCGCGTCGGGGCGCATCTGCGCGGCGCGCTCGAACAGCGGCCACAGCACGTCGTCCTTGGAGCACATGATCATCAGCGGGCAGGACACCTCGCGGTAGAACGCGCCGAAGTCCTGCTCCCACACCGTGCTGAAGGCCATGGGCATGGTGCGGTTGGCCACCAGGTGATCGGCCAGTTCGCGGGTATGCAGTTCAACGTTGGTGCCGGCGCCAATCATGCGCAGGTAGTCCCAGGCGGTGCGCAGGAACTCACCGGTGGGCTCGATCTTGAAGGGCTGCACGAAGGTCTTCTTGTACTCCTCGCGCTCGGCATCGTTCACCAGCACCGGCCCGATGATGCTCAGCGAGGCGACGCGCCCGGTATAGCGCACCGGCATCTCCACCGCGGCGCAGCCGCCGGTGTGATGGCCGATGGCATGAAAGCGATCAACGCCGATATCGGTGATGGCCTCCATCAGCCGATCGCTCATCCACCCCACCGAGGGGATGTTGTCGGGCTGGAAGGACTGTCCGAAGCCGGGCGAGTCGAACGAGTACATGTGGAAGCGGTCGGCCAGCAGCGCCATGACCTTCTCGAACATCACCCCGGAACTGGCCGTCTGGTGGAAGAAACACACCACCGGGGCCCCGTCGCTGCCGGCCTCGCGGTAGTGGATCTGGCCTTCGTCGCTCCAGGCATAGCCGCGGCGGATGACGGGCTTTGCGGCGCTCATGCCGACACCTTCTCGAGGAAGGCCTGCACGGCGGCGGCAACACCGTCCGGATCGAGATCGGGTTCGAAGTTGGCACCGCCGATCGTGGCGGTGTTGGCGTCCTGGCGCAGCTCCTGCGCGCGCTGGAAGTAGGGCCACAGCACATCGTCCTCGGCGCACATCAGCAGCAGCGGGCAGTCGAGCTTCTGGTACAGCGCCGTCCAGTCCTGGTCCCACACCGCCCCGTAGGCGCGCGAGCGGCCCAGCCAGGCACGGGCGGTGTCCAGAATCTCGCGATGATGCAGCTCCAACTCGCCATCGGCGCCCAGGCCGGCGAGGTAATCCCAGGTCTGTTTCAGGTAGTTGCCCCCGGCATCCGGTGCCATCGGCGTGGAGAAATGCGTCCGGAATTCCTCGCGCTCCGCCTCGGTCAGCGGCACCGGGCCGATGATGGAGAAGCTCTTGACCCGCTGCGGCCGCTCCACGGCAATCTCCGCGCCGATACACACACCGGTGTGATGACCGAGCAGGTGGAAGTCGCCGATTTCGGTGTCGTCGATGGCCTCGGCAATCCAGTGCGCGTACTCGGGCATCGAGGGGGCATGGTCCGGGTCGAAGGAGCCGCCGAAGCCCGGGGTGTCGAAGGCGTACAGGGGGCGCTGGCCGGCCAGGCGATACATGAGCTTCTCGAACATGGCGGAACTGCTGGCCGTCTGGTGCAGCAGCACGAGCGGTGTGCCCGTGCCGACCATGTAGCGATAGTGGATCTGGCCGCCACTGCTGTCGGCGTAGGCCTTGCGGATACTGTGCGTGATCATGCTTTGTCCCCTGGGTTGGCTGGCGAACCGCCGCTGCCACTGGCAGCCGGAATCTGCGGCCCGGTTCCTGTCGGCAGGATTGTATACACTGTGCCGGAAGGCACCAAGGGCCGTGGCCGCATTGGTGGCTGTCCTTCAAGCACAGGAGTCAGTGTGATGCAGGTGATGGCACATGTCATTCACGCCTACGGCGGGCCGGAGCAGTTGCACTGGGAAGCCGTACAGGTGCCCGAACCGGGCCCGGGCGAGGTCCTGCTGCGGCATCGGGCCGTGGGCATGAACATGATGGAGATCGGACTGCGCCAGGGCGTGTATCCCGGCCCGCCGCCACCTTTCATCCCCGGCGTGGAAGCCGCGGCGGTGGTGGAGGCCATCGGCCCCGGCGTGCGCACTTGCGCCACCGGTGATCGGGTTGGCTACGCCGGCCCGCCGGTGGGCAGTTATGCCGAGGCGCGGGTGTATCCGGCCGAGCGGCTGTTTCCGATTCCCGACGCAATCGACGACGAGACTGCCGCCGCCTGCATGGTCAAGGCGATGACGGCGGTGTGTCTGCTGGAGCGCACGGTGCACGCGGGCCCGGGCATGCGCGTGCTCATCCACGCTGCCGCCGGTGGCACGGGCATGATGTGCGTGCAACTGGCCGCGCATCTCGGCGCGGAGGTGTTCGGCACGGTCAGCACCGACGCCAAGGCCGAGCGCATCCGTGCACTGGGTTGTGAGCATCCGCTGGTGTACACACGCGAGAACTTCGCCGATGCCGTGCTCGGACTGACCGACGGCGCCGGGCTGGATGTCATCTTCGATTCAGTGGGTCGCGCAACCTTCGCGGACTCGGTGCGTGCGCTGGGGCGCTTCGGAACGCTCGGCCTGTTCGGCGTCGCTGACGGCCTGCCCGAGCCGCTGGAACTGATGAAGCTCGATCTCCTCACTTCGCAGTACTTCGTGCGCCCATCGCTGTATGCGTATACCGAGCGCCGAGAGGACCTGCTCGACATCGCCGCGCGCGCCTTCGACTACGTTGCCCGCGGCGTGCTGGCCGTGCATATCGACCAGCGCCTGCCGCTGCGCGAGGCGGCGCAGGGCCACCGGCTGGTTGAGTCCCGGCAGACGAGCGGTTCACTTGTCTACACCCTGTGAGGAGCGCCCAATGATTACCCGCATGCATCACGTTTCCCTGTTCGTCAGCGATATCGATCGGGCCCAGGCCTTCTACACGCAGGTGCTCGGTTTCGAACTGCTCAGCCGCAGCGATGACTGGGGCGGCAGCTTCCTGGATACGGTCTGCGGCGGCGTCGAGAATGTGCGCATCAACGTGGCCCTGGTGGATGCTGCCGGGCAGGTGGTCGAGTTGATCCAGGTGCTGTCACCGGACAGCCTGCCCGCGGATACCAACCAGCGCGGCACCGGCATTGCCCGCATCGGCTTCGAAGTGGACGACATCGAGGCCACCGTCGCCGAGCTGCGGGCACGCGGGGTGCGGTTCATGAGCGACATCGTCACCGTGACGGTGAAGCCCGACCAGCACTACTCCGATGGCAAGGCCATCAAGTTCCAGGACCCGGATGGCATCATCCTGGAACTGCAGCAGCCGCCGCGGCCCGGCCAGATCACATGAACGCCGGCGCGCCGCTACAGCGCGATCGTGGTGCCGCCATCGACGATGAGCACCTGGCCGGTCATGTACGAGGCATCGGCCGAGGCCAGGAAGGCCGTGACCGAGGCGATTTCCTCGGGCTTGCCGATGCGCCCGAGCGGCACCGTGGTGCCGAAGGCGTCAAGGCCGTCGGGCCCGAGCGAGTTCACCGGGTCCAGCGTCTGTGCGCTGCGAATGACCCCCGGCGCGATGCCGTTCACACGGATGCCGTCGGCGGCCAGTTCAATGGCCAGCGCCTTGACCAGACCGGCAACGCCCGCCTTGGCGGCACTGTAGGGCGCGTGTTCGCCCCAGCCGACGCTGTAGCCGGCAATCGAGGACAGGCAGACGATGGCACCGCGGCCGGCCTTGCGCATGCGCGGGGCGGCAGCGCGCACGACCCGCAGCATGCCCTTGAGGTCCACATCGTGGATACGCTCCCAGTCCTCGTCGCTCATGCTCGTCAGCGGCATGGTGCGGGTGATGCCGGCATTGTTCACGATGCAGTCGATCGCGCGCCGGTGCTTTTTCTCCACGGCCGCCACCACGGCATTGACGTTGTCGGTGTCGGCAACGTCCATGAAATGGAACTCCGCCTCGCCGGCGCGGGCAATCTGGGCCGCCACCCGCTCACCGTCCTTTGCCAGGACGTCGGTGACGATGACCCGGTAGCCATCCCGGCCGAGCCTGCGGGCGATGGCCCGACCGATGCCGATGCCGGCGCCGGTGACGAGTGCGATGGGTGCAGCCATGGTGTCCGATCTCCATTGAATCCGATGAGGGTCTTTGCCTTGCCGCCGCCGCGCGGGGGGCGTCGACAGGCGATGAAACGCAACGCGAATATAACCCATCGTCGCGCATCGGCCAGCGATGGCCGCGCGACGCGAGCGCAACAGGAGCAACCATGAGCACCGACTGGCAGCAGATAGAGCAGTGGGACCGCAGGTACTACCTGCACAACATTTTCGCCGAGGCGGAGTACCCGTTCACGCCCGTCGAGCGGGTGGACGGCAACTACATCCACCTGGCCGATGGCACTCGCCTGCTGGATTTCCAGAGCCAGCTGGTATCGGATTCACTCGGGCATCGCCATCACGCACCGCACGACGCCATCATCGAGGCGATGAAGCGCTACGGGCACGTGTTCTTCGGCATGGCCAACGAGTACCGCGCGCGTGCTGCCAAGCTGCTCATCGAGGATGTGCTCGGCGGAGACGAATCCTGGGCCGGCCGGCTGCGGGTGCTGGCCTCGGGTTCAGAGGCGGTAGAGAACGCCATCTCGGTGGCGCGCCTGGTCACCGGCCGGCCCATCGTGCTGACCCAGGCGCATTCCTTCCACGGCCTCAGCCAGGGCCCCACCATGCTGCGCGGTTACCGTGGCAACACCAGCCGCATGCCCGGCGATGATGCCGTGAAGGACATCCCCGGCTTCCCCTTCGGCGGCTACATCCCGGTGCCCGCACCCGAGCACCAGGACTGGCAGGGCCATCGCAACGAGGGCTGGCTGCCCTCCCTGTACGCCACCGAAGCGATGATCCGCGCGGTCGGGCCGAACAATGTCGCCGCCATCATCACCGAGCCGATGTTCGGCGCCGCCGGCATCATGCCGCACGCGGACTATTATCGTGGCCTGCATGCCCTGTGCCGCAAGTACGACATCCTGTGGATAGACGACGAGGTGCTGTGTGGCTTCGGCCGCCTCGGGGAGTGGTTCGGCTACCAGCTCACCCCCGACATCCACCCGGACATCATGCTGGTCGGCAAGGCCATCAACGGCTCCTCGCTGCCCTCGGGGGGCATGGTGCTCAGCAAGGCGCTGGGTACCGAGATGGAGTCGGTGCGCTGGTGGAGCGGCAGTACCTGGGACGGCCATCCGCTGGTGTGCGCCAGCATCGTCGGCACGCTGGAGTGGATGCTGGAGGTGGACATCCTGTCCATCGTCAGGGCCCGTTCCACCTACCTCAAGGCCGGCCTCGACCGACTGGCGGAAAAGCATCCCTGCATCGGCCGGATCGCCGGCGCCGGCCTGTACTACGCCGTCGACCTCGTCGATCCGCAAGGCAGACCCATCATCGAGAGCGACCGGGATTTCGGCTTCACCGGGGACCTGTCGCGCTCACCGAACAACATCGTCTCGGCCGAGTGCGCGCGGCACGGGGTCTTCCTTGGCGGCTTCGTGCCCAACACCGTCAAGTGCGGCCCGCCGTTCACGATCGAGGAGGCCGAGATCGACCACGCCCTGCATGCATTCGACGCCGCCCTGAGCGCGGTGGAGGCGGTGTATCACTGAGCCCGCGGGCAACGGGCCCTGGCTTGCTGCTGACACGCCGCTGTCGTGGCGGCCGTCGGGCCAGCGGCGGAACGCGCCGTGGCCTGGCCGCGTCCACAGGGTACAAGCCGTGCCGCCGGCATGATGGGATGCTGCCGGCGGCGGTGAACGCGGCTCAGGCGGGCTCCGGGCTCTGCTCGCCGCGCGCGGCCTTCGCCAGTGCCGCCATGTGCCGGCGGACATCGCCACCGGCCTGGACCGGCGAGGGGAAGGGATGGCGCAGCAGGCGTTCACCGAGGCGCATGTCGAAGCCGGTGGCGTCCACGCCGGTGAGCAAGGGCGTCTCATCGGCCGCCGGCGGATGACCGAGTGTGCTGCAGTACAGGGCGATGGCATCGGCGTGGTCGGCATTCATGTGCTCGACCATGCCGGCTTCCTCGGCCGCGGTGAACGGGTTGGCCTGCAGCACACGCTCGGTGGGCAGCCAGAAGATCTCGCCGAAGCCGCCAATCCAGCGGCAGCGTTTCACCGCGATGCGGTAGAAGCCGAAATCATGGGTGCGATGGTAGTCGCGGGCCTCGGGAAAGCGCCGGAAGTAGCGTTCCAGGGTGTCCTCGTCGTTCACCAGTTCGGCATCACCCACCAGTGTCAGGCGGGCATGGGTCTGCAGATCGTCGGCCCGCCGCTCGAACACGATCAGTGATACGCGCGGGTCGGCGGTGATGTTGCGGGTGTGCTGGGCGATGCTCGCCACCTGCATGACAGGGCTGCCACTGCGATCGAGGCCGAACGGCATCACCGACCCGAAGGGATAGCCCTCCACGTCGCGGGACACGGTGCTCAGGACACCGTCGTAGTGGGCGCGAAGCAGTTCGCCGGCCGCAGCGGCGGCTGTATTCTTGTCGGTCACGGTTGGTTCTCCTCCAGTGTGTGCAAGCCGGGTCGGCGGGCTGCGGGCCACTGGCCCGGGCGCGCAGCCGCGATGACGACGGGGTGGGGCAGGGATTCGTGCTGCAGGCAGTGAAAGCGCGTGTCGTAGACGCTTTCCAGCGTCGTCGGTTCGAGTGTAGCAGCCGGACTGCCTTCGGCACGGATGCGACCGTCCTTCAGCAGCACGATGCGATCGGCGAACTGCGCGGCCACGTTGAGATCATGCAGCACTGCCATGATGGCCAGGCCGGCGCTGCGCAGGTCGGCCACCAGCTCCAGCATGCTCACCTGGAAGGCCGGGTCCAGCGCCGCGGTGGGTTCGTCCAGCAGCAGGCAGGCCGGTGCGCCGCCGGACAGTGGCATGAGCTGGGCCAGCACGCGGGCGAGCTGCACGCGTTGCTGTTCGCCACCGGAGCAGGTTCTGAACGGCTGCCGGGCCAGGGCGCTGACGCCGGTGAGGGCCATGGCATCGGCCGCGAGGTCGGCGGTCATGCGTGCGGGCTCGGCGAAGGCCGAGCGGCCGAGTTCGACAATCTCGGCGCAGGTGAAATCCCCGAACACCGCGCTGCCCTGGGAGAGCACGGCACGGTGGCGTGCCAGCGTCGCCGGCGCCTGTTCATGAACGCCCTGGCCGTTGAGGGTAATGCGGCCCGCGGCCGGCCTGACCTCGCCCGCCAGGGCGCGCAGCAGCGTCGACTTGCCCGCGCCGTTCGGCCCGAGCAGCACGAGCAGCTCGCCCGCCGCCAGGCTCAAATCGATGTCGTGCAGCAGGCGCCGGGCCGGCACATCCACGCAGACGCCGTTCGCCTGGAGCATCGTCAGGCGCGCCCGCGTTGCCGGCGTGCCAGCAACCAGAGGAAGAACGGCGCGCCCAGCAGGGCCATGACCAGGCCCACGGGCAGTTCGGCCGGAACCACCAGGGTACGCGCCAGCAGGTCCGCCGAGACCAGCAGCATGGCGCCGGTCATCGCGGCGCCGGGCAGCAGTACGCGATGGTCGGGGCCGGCCATCATCCGCACCAGGTGCGGCGCCACCAGGCCGACGAAGGCGATGACACCGCAGAAGGCCACGGCCGCACTCGTGAGAATGGCCACGGCGACCACGATGCCCACCTTCACGCGCTGCGGATCGTGGCCGAGAAACAGGGCATTGGCCTCGCCGAGTGCGAAAGCGTTCAGTGCCGGGGCGCGACGCAGCAGCAGCACCAGCGGCGGGATGGCGCACAGGCCCACGGTGGCCACCACCTGCCAGTTGGCCCCGGCGATACTGCCCAGGGTCCAGAAGTTCAGGTCACGCAACTGCTGATCATCGCTGTTGAACACGCACACGCCGATGATGGCACCGCCGAGGGCATTCAGGGCGATACCGGCCAGCAGCAGGGTGGCAACTTCGGTTGCGGTGCCGCGAGTGGCCAGGCGGTAGACCATGCCCGTGGTGGCAAGCCCGCCGATGACGGCGGCGGCCGGCAGGGCCAGGGCGGTCGGCACCCCCGGCAGCAGGCGGGAACCGAACACGATCCAGAGGACCCCACCGGTGGCCGCACCCATCGCCACGCCGATGAGGGCCGGATCCGCCAGTGGATTGCGGAACAGCCCCTGGGCACCGGCCCCTGCAACTGCCAGGGCGGCCCCGACCAGCGCGCCGAGCAGCACCCGCGGCAGGCGCAGATCCAGCAGCACGTAGCGATCCGCGCCACCGGCCTCGCCCTGCAGCGCAGGGTTGAGCAGCTCGAGCAGACGTGCCGGTTCGATGCTGTAGGCGCCGTTCAGCACTGCCACGGCCAGCACCAGCAGCAGCGCCGGCACCTGCCAGCGCAGCACCTCGGTGCCACGGCGCGTGTTCAGTGCGGTGCTGACCATTGCGGATGCAGGGCGCTGGCCAGCCGCTCCACGGCCACGGGCAGCCGCGGGCCGAAACCCAGGGCGAGCAGGTCATCCATGACGACGAGCGCCTGCCGACGCGCGGCCGGGCTGACGGCGAGGCCGGGCAGGGCCAGCACCGCGTCCCTGCCGCCCGCGGCCGCCAGCGTGCGCTCGGTGGTGATGATCACGTCCGGCTGCAGACGTACCAGCATCTCGGCCGAGGCCGGCTTGTAGCCGCGGAAATCGGCGGCGATGTTGTCGGCGCGTGCCAGGGTGAGCAGGCGGTTGGCCGCGGTCTCGCGGCCGGCAACCATGGGTGCACCGCCGCCGGCGCTCAGCAGGAACAGGGCGCGCGGTGGCGTGTCCACCGCGCTCAGCGCCCGCTGCAGGACCTGCAGGCGCTCGCGCGTCTGCGCGGCCAGCCGGCCGGCCGGCTCGGCCTTGCCAAGCACGGCGCCGATGTACTCGATGGCGGCGATGAGACTGTCGATGTCCGTGATGGCAGGCACCTGCTCGACCCGCACGCCGGCCGCGGCCAGGCGCGACAGGGTTGCCGGCGGTCCGGCACTGGCATCGGCGATCACGAGGTCCGGCGACAGGGCCAGCACGCCCTCGGCAGACACGGCCCGGTAATAGCCGACGCTCGGCAGCGTCTCCAGCAGCCGTGTCGGGTACAGGCTGGAATCGTCCACCGCGACGAGGCGGTCCGCACTTCCCAGTGCCGCCACGATCTCGGTGACGGAGCCGCCCAGGCTCACGATGCGATCATCGTCGGCGGACGTGGCGGCGCCGGACATGAGCGACAGCGTGAACAGCAGCAGTTGCGAAATCACTTGCATCGGTCTCCCTCCGAAGGCCAGTGAATCTAAATGATCCTGATTAGGATTGCAAATGAGATCGATTCGCATTAAGGTTCGTATAGTCGGCACCCAAGGTCGGCATACGTGGACGAGACAAAGCGGGCTCATGCAGGGAAACGAGAAGGTCAAGCAGCAGTTGCTCCGTCTGTACGACGAGCTGTTCGAGCATGACGGCTTCGGCGAAGTCCGGGTCGAGATGCGGCTGCTTCGACGCGGGCAGAAAGAGGTGATCCTGCATTGCGGCAAGCAGTACCGCTTTGTTGTCGACTACGAGCGTCACGACGGCCCCTAGGGGATCGCGCGGCGCAATGCATCAAGCAGCCTCTGTGGGAGAGGTGGTTGATGGTGAATAGCAAACATCACCAACCAGCATCGGAGGTTCATTCGTGAACAAACCATCCATTCACCGCAATCGCGGCAAGTTCGTGTCAGTGCTCTGCCTTTCAACCATCGGCCTCATGGCCGGCCAGGCCCAGGCGGCCTTCGAGGATCCGGCGTCGGCCGCCTGGGGTGGCTGGAGCCGCGGCGACGCCGGCACCGTCTACCAGCACTGGGACGTGTTCAGCGATGACGACACCGTCACGCCGAACATCCAGGACAGCACCCCGGATATCGGCAATATCGGCCCCGGTGGCGCCGAGCTGCGCGAGACCACGGGCGCTCCCTTCCTCACCGGCGGTGGCAACATCTACAGCCCTACCGCCATGACCGCCTTCGAGGTCGACATCGACGGCTTCGGCGACACCGGCCTGCCGGTGCGCGTTGCCCTGCAGACCCGCATCCTCGGTACCGAGATCGACTACGGTGCCGTGCTGCTCAACGGCATCGGCTTCGACAGCCGGACGGAACTCGGCCGCGTCGCCCTCGGCGGTTTCGGCGGCAGCCAGGTGGACACGCTGTTCCTGTGGACCCTGCCGGCGGGCTCCACGGTGTTCTCGTTCGCGTTCCAGTCCGACGGCTCCAGCATGTCGCTGGACCAGCTGGCCGTCGACGTCGCGCCCGTGCCGCTGCCCCTGCCGGTGCTGCTGTTCGGCTCAGGCCTGGCCGGGCTCGCGCTCCGCGCGCGCAGGAGCGCCTGATGCGAAGCCTCACGCGAGTCCTGTTCCGCCCGATCATCCTGGCGGCCCTGGCGCTGCTCGTCGCCAGTTCCGGCGCCGCGGCGGCGCTGCAGTCCCCGGCCAGCGCCGACTGGGGCAACTGGCAGCGCGGTGATGCCGGCACGCTGTACGTGCACTGGGCGCAGTTCGACAGCTTCGTGCCGGTCGGGTTTCCGGCGGCGCTGCCGGATACCTCGCCGGATGTCGCCAGGATTGGCGTCATCGCCGACAACGGTGCGGTGCTGATTCCCAACAACAGCGGTGCCTTCATCACCGGCAGCGGCCAGGGTGGCAACGTCTACAGCTTCGGTGACACCAACGACTTCGATGTCATCCTGCGCCCGGCGGCAAACCACGTCGCCGGGCCGGTGACCGTGGCGCTGCAGGTGGTCACCCAGGGCACGCCCTTCGATGCCGCCCAGGTGCGGCTGAACGGCCTGGCCTGGAGTCGCCGGCTGACCCTGGACAGCCAGGCCCTCGGTGGCGACTTCGGGGGTGACCTGCTCACCGAGCTGTACCTGTGGGAGGACTATCAGCGCCCGAGCGTCGCGGCACCGTATGCCTTCGACCTGGTGGCCGAGGGTACCAGCAACAGCCTGGACCGCCTGCTTGTGGACATCGGCCCGGCACCGTTCGTGTTTTCGGAAGCCAGCATTGCTCCCGTGCCTCTGCCAGGCGCCGCCTGGCTGATGCTCTCGGGCGCGGGGCTGGTGTTCGGCACGGCACGGGGCCGGCGCGGTGACGCAACCCGTCCGCGCTGAAGTCCTGGCCCTTGTGCTGGTTCTCGGCACGGCGCTGCTGCCGGCGCCGGGGGCTGGCGCGCAGGAGAGTACCGACGCCGATGCGGCGCCGGAGGACATGGAGGAAATCGTCGTGACCGGCTCGCGCCTGGTGCGCGAGCCGGTCACGATCGACCCCGTTGGCAGTGCCACCACCCTCGGCCGCGAGCTTCTCGAGCGGGACCAGCCCCAGGATATCTATGAGGCGCTCCTCGACGTGCCCGGGGTGAGCTTCGATGGCGGGCCGCGCACCAACGGCCGCACTTTCGTCATCCGCGGCTTCTCCGACAACGAGGACGTTTCGGTTCAGATCGACGGCGCCAGCCAGAATTTCGAAAAATACCGCTTCGGCAGTGCCGTCGCCATCGAGCCGGACCTGCTGCGCGAGGTGGAGGTGGTGCGCGGGGCAGCACGGATCTCCGAGGGGGTGGGTTCCCTCGGCGGCCTGGTGCGGGCGCGCACCGTCAGCGCCTCGGAGTTCCTCGACCGCGATCAGCGCCTCGGCGGGCGCATCCGGGCCGGCTACCAGACCAACGACGATGGCCACGAGTTGTCCGCCACCGCCGCAGCGCGTCCCTTCGGCTGGCTGGATGTGCTCGCCAGCACCTATCGGCGCGACAGCAACGACTTCGAACTGCCGGACGGCAGCCGCCTCGCGGATTCCTCGCAGAGCAACGAGAGCCAGATGCTGAAGGTGGACCTGTTCTCGCGCCACGCCGAACTGGCGCTGACCTGGCGCCGCGCCGACAACGAATCCCTGGAGCCCTTCGATGCCACCGGTGGCGGCCCGGGCGTGGGCGGTACCGTCAGGCGCACCAGCCAGGAGACCTCCACCGCACTGAACGGCAGCTTCGTCCCCGGCCCGGAGTGGATCAACATCACCGGCACCCTGGCACAGACCCGCAAGACCGTCATCGACGAGGACAGTGCCATCGCCGGCCAGGGCACCGATACCATCGACTACGACGTGCTTACCGCCGGGCTTCGCAACGCCTTCAGCCTGCCGCTGGGGCCGTTCACCATCGGCCTGGAAGCCGGCGCCCAGTTCAACCTGGAGGACCGCGTATCGATTCGCGAGAATGCGCGCGGGCGGGCGGAGAACGAAGCCCAGCCCTCCGGGGTCAAGCGCAATCTCGGCGTGTTCGTGGAGCCGAGTATCGCCTACGGTGGCCTGACCATCACCGGTGGCCTGCGGCGCGACATGATCAGCATCGACCCGGGGGCCAACAGCGCCCGGCTGCTGCGTGCGCAAGGCCGGCGCGAGCAGACCCGCTACTGGCTCACCACCCCCGCGGCAACGGTGAGCTACCAGTTCTGGGATGACCGCCTGACCGCGTTCTACAGTTATGCCGAGGCCTTCCGGCCACCGCTGATCGACGAGTTGTACACCACCGGTACGCTCAGCCGCTGCCAGTACTTCAGCGGTTTTCGACCGCCGCCAGTGGCGCCGACGTTGCCGGCGCAACCGCCGCCCGCGCCGGTGGCCCCGGTTGTGGCCGATTTCCCGGACCTGGCCGCCTACCTGCTGGCGCTGGATGCCTACCTGGTGGCCCTGGACGCCTGGAACGCGGCGCTGCTCGCCTTCGATGCCGCCCTGGACGCCTATTTCGTCGAGCTCGACGAGTTCCTGGTGGCCTCGCAGGCCTATCCGGATGACCCGCTGGCCCGGCTCAACGCCCAGTGCGCGGACCTGTACAAGCCCGAGCGCTCGCGCAACCACGAAGTCGGCCTGTCGCTGCAGCTGCAGGACCTGCTGCTCGCCGGCGACAGCTTCACCTCGCGGCTGGTGCTGTTCGATACGCGGGTGAGCAACGTGCTGGAGTCCATCTACGAGAATTCGGTCACCGGTGAAATCGATCAGCCCGGCACGGAACAGCGCCGCGGCATCGAGTTCGAGCTGGCCTGGGACGCGCGGCGCTGGTTTGCCAATCTCAGCTGGAACCATATCACCGGCAAGGTCCTGCTGAACTATTTCGAGAACAACGCCAACCCGCTGGTGAACCAGTTCACCACGCCGGAGGACCGCGAGGGGCAACCACTGCTGAACGTCGCCCCGCATACCCTGGCATTCAGCTTCGGCCATCGCGTACCGGCCTGGTCGCTGGACGTGGGCTACCGCATGCGCGCCGTGGCGGCCCGCACCGTCACCACCGGCATCCGGCCGGGCTGCCCGGCCGGTGTATTCTCGCTGCCGGCCTGCCTGGAACTCGGTGAGCAGTCCGGTTACGTACTGCATGCCTTCTTCGCCGGCTGGCAGCCCACGGATCGCACCCGGCTGCGCCTGACGGTGAGCAACGCTTTCAACCGTCAATACGAGTTGCCGGGTTTTTCCGGCGGCACGGGCACCCTGGCCCCGGGTCGGGATGTCCGCCTGAGCCTGGAGTGGAAATACTGACAGCCGGGCTCGCCCCTGGGCGGTGGTGTTCCAGGGGCCTGCCCTGTATAGTGGCCCCCTGTTCACGCTGCCCTCCGGTCGGCAGCAGTGACTCGCGGCTGTCTCCCTCCCCGAAAGACTTACCTCGAACATCCATAACTTTTAGCTCCGCCTTGACCGGCCCCGCGACAACGGGGAGGGACGGAACTGGAGCCCATTGCATGTCATTCGACTCTCTCGGCCTGTCGGCCGAACTGCTGCGCGCGATCGCGGCACAGAACTACACAAGCCCGACCCCCGTTCAGGCGCAGTCCATTCCCGTGATTCTCGAAGGCCGCGACCTGCTCGCCGGCGCCCAGACCGGCACCGGCAAGACCGCCGCTTTCACCCTGCCCATCCTGCAGCTGCTCAGTGATCGACCGCGCGAGCGGGCCGGCCCGCCGCGCGTGTTGGTGCTCACCCCGACGCGTGAACTCGCGGCCCAGGTCGACGAGAGCATCCGCACC
>CAYGQN010000060.1:0-15510 GCA_964351795.1 uncultured Gammaproteobacteria bacterium | reverse complement strand
TGGGCATGTTGGCCTCCGGGGGCGCCGGGGGCGGCAAGATGGCCGTCGAGGGGCAGGCTGCGGACGGCGGCACAGCAACGGCAAGCACGATTGCCCGGCGCACCAGCGGTGTTGATGGCGCTTCGACAATTGCGCGCAGCGAGGCCAGCGGGGGTCGGGGAGGCACGGGGACCGGCGGTGCTTTGCCGGGCGACGGCGGGAATGCGGTGGCCTTCGCAGGTGCCTACACGAGCGCCGATGCGACGAATGAGGATGCCAGCGCCCGCGCTGACGCCGAAGGCGGGGCTGGTGGCGCAGCCTTCGATAATTCTCCTGCCAATGGTCGCGGCGGTGATGCGAACGCGCATGCCGAGGCAATCAGTTCCGGCGCAGCTGCGGTAAGCGCCCGCGCCGGAGCGGTCGGCGGCGACGGCGGCGTCTTCGGAGGAGACGGCGGCTATGCGGTCGCGTCTGCGTTCGCGCGGAACCAAGGCCCCAGGGATGTTCGGGTGAACGTTGGTGCAGGAGGAGGCGAGAGCTTTACTCAGGGCACTGGGGGCCTCGCTACGCTCGAGGCGCACGGAGAGAGCACGGACGGATGGGTATGGATCAATGCGGGCCTTGTCGGCGGCAGGGCCGATGAGGGCACCGGGGGCGATGCGAGATTCCTCAATACCCTCAGTGGCTCCACCGCCGGGAAGCTGCAGGTGGGCCTCAGTGTGAGCGGCGGATTCGGCCAGATTGGGGGGCAGGCCGAAACCGTGCTGGATCTGGTCAATGACCGCGGCGGTGATATCGATCTCCTGATCTCCACGGGGGGCGGTTGGGGCACGGTGCGCGGCGGGGATGCCAACGCGTCGATTTCCGCAATTACCGAGGGTGAGGTCTCGCTGGATGTCCGCACGACGGCCGGCCGTGGGCCGATAACCGGCGCCGCGAAAGCGGAATCGGTCTACGGAGAATCTACAGCCGGCAATGACGTCCATGTCCGGTCGACAATCAGCGGCGCCGACAACCTCACCGTTCGCAACAGCGTCAATGGGCAGACTGCCGGTTCGCTGACCCTCGAGCAGATCGCCGAGAATGGCTCCATTACAGCGCCGGTTGTCAGTGAACTCGTTCTCGACAAGTCCGTCGGCTCCCTGACCAGCGTGACCCGGGCAAATGGTACCGCGGCACCCGTCCCAACCCAGATTGGTGCGGTGCCGGGAACGGCGGGCGGGGATGCCCGGGCATTGACGAACACGCTGAACCGCAGCGGGTCGAACGTCGCCAATGCGGGCGCTATAGGCGGTCAAGGTGGTTACGCCTCACCGGGGTCCACGGGCGGCAAGGGGGGCAACGCGTTCGCGACAGCCCATGCGGACACCGGTGCCGAAGACAGTGCCGCAACGGCATCTTCCGCTGCAACCGGAGGCGTTGGTGGAAATGTCGAGAACGCAACCGGCGGCCGTGGGGGTAGTGCCGGCGCTGAAGCCCACGCGACTAGTATTGTCGCGGGCCAGCTCACGGGCAATGCCAACGCAGTGGGCGGGAAGGGCGGCCGGGCTACGCAGGGGGACGGGGGCAGAGGCGGCGACGCGGAGTCCTCGATCGCGCGAAGCATTGGTTCAGGGAACCTGCAATCGTTTGCACGGGCCGTCGGCGGTGACGGCGGCGAGGCTTTCGGTGCGGGATTCAAGGCGGGGCAGGGCGGTAGCGTGATTTCCCTGGAGAGCTTTGCGGCGTCCACAGACGGTGATGCCCGAGCACGCGCCATGGGAATCGGCGGCCGGGGCGGCAATGCTTTCCAGGGTGCCATTGCCGGGGATGGCCGTTCAGTGAGTCTCGCAAACACCGTCAGCGGCAGTGCTCCGGGAACCCTGACCCTGATTCAGGAAGCGCGCGGCGGGGATGGTGGTCAGGCCCGCGACGAGGCGCCCTTGGCCTTCGGTCTGGCGGGCGATGCATCCTCGAGCCTCACGTATGTCGACTCGCTTGCCTCGACACTCGTGGGGGAAGTGCACGCGACCGGAGGCAGCTATTCGGTCAGCGACTTCAGAACCGGCGGCGGTGCGATCGGTGGCGGCGCTGATGTCGCAATCCACCTTACAGGTGGGGGCGATGTCGAAGCAGCCGTCTTCGCCACCGGCGGTGACGGGGCCGGAACCGGTCAGGGCGGGACGGGCAGCATAGGCCAGGCCTGGGCCGGCTCCACCAACGGCGGCGATGTCACAGTGTCGGCGGTCGTCACAGGCGGCGCCGGTGGTGATGCCGGTGGCAACCCGCTGCTGTCGCTAGGTTCGGGAGATGGTCGCTCCGTTGTCCTGACAAACATACCCGATGGCAGCACCACCGGAGCCCTGACGCTGAGGCAGACCGCCAACGGTGGCGCCGCTGGCAGCCAGCGCCTGGGACTTGGAAACGGCCGTGCCGGGTCAGCAACCAGCGTACTCGATCGTCACATCGACGTGGCTTCCCTGACGCTGGAGGCCTATGCCAACGGCGGCAATGGCGCCGAGGTGTCAGTCGAACCCGTCCCGACCGGTTATGTCGCCACGGCCGGGGCCGAGGGCGTCGCCCGTTCACTGGCGCGTAATGAGCTTGGCGATGCCATCGCGGCTGCTGAAGCCAGGGGCGGTGCGGGCGGTGACAGTCGGTACGACGCCAGCGCCGGCAGCGGCGGGAACGCCGTTGCCGCATCAATCAGCGACACAGCATCCGGCTCCTCCGAAGCGCGCAGTCTAGCTGTAGGTGGTAAAGGCGGCCTTCCCCGAAGCGCGCGTACTGCACCACGACAGTCCGGTAACGGAGGCGATTCCCACTCGCAGGCGACCGCAAACTCCCTGTCAGGAAAGGCACTTGCCGAGGCGCGTGCCGAAGGCGGTCGGGCCGGTGCTTCCATTGACAGGAACGCGGACTCCAGTAGCGGTGCCGGTGGCAGCGCGCAGGCTATCGCGGAAGCGAATTCGCAGACGGGCGAGAAGGTCGAAGCCCGCGCGAGCGCCTTGGGTGGCATAGGCGCGGACGGCCGATCCAGCACGGCCAGATGGGCTGCCGGAGGCGATGCCATTGCAATGGCACAGGCGGTTAACCTGGGGCATGGGAAGACGCTCGCGGAGGCGGCGGCTGCCGGTGGCACCGGCCTCACGCCTGGCACGGCCACGGCTACGGCGCATGGCGAGTCCGGTGGCGACCTGGAGGTGATTGCGATGGCCGCGGGCGGTCATGCCGCCAACGACACTGCCCCCGGCGCCGACCGTAGAGCGGGAGGCGCAGCCGTTGCCAATGCAACGGGACATGGCGATGGGGCGGTGGTTATCCGAGCACAGCAGACCGGTGGTAATGGCGCCATTGGTGATGCCTCGCGTCTCGCGGGCGCAGGCGCTGATTCTGTCATGGTCAACCAGGTCGATGGCACCGGGGGGCAAAGTCTGCTGCTCGAGCAGATTGCCATTGGCGGCACCGGCGGCACCGGCGGCCCGGATCACGCGGCCGGCGGATTCGCATCGTCCCTGCTCAGCCATTCCGACGCCAGCGGCGCAAGCCTTGCCTTGCAATCCATCGCGCGGGGCGGCACCGGTGACATCGCGGGAAATGCAAATGCCGAAGCCGTCGCCACCTCTGCGGGAGACCTGGAAGTGTTCGCTTCGGCTACCGGAGGTGCGGGGTTTCAACTGCAAGGTGGTGTGGCCAGCGCGAGTGCCCACGGCGAAGGTGCGGGTAATGTCATAGTGTCCGTGGAACAGGTTGGCGGCGCTGGCCCGATCGGTGCAAATTCGGTGCTGGAAAACATGGCTTCCGGCGAGGCCGGCCGCAGCCTGGATCTTCGGCAGCATGCAATAGGTGGCGACTACATCTACCGATCCAACGGGACCGGAAGCGCCGGTACGGCGCGGTCGGAACTGCACGTTACGAGGGCCGATGCCAATCCACTGCTGCTGACCTCGAGGGCAACGGCTGGCCGATTGCAGCGCGGCGCCAGCGGCGCAGACAGTTTCGTGTCTGTAAGCGGAGTCGGCGCCGGCACAGTCGTTGTTACGGGGGAAGCCGTCGGTGGGGACTCTGGAGGCCGCGGCAGCGCAACCAGCGCCTCGGGTGGTTCGGGGCATCTCGAACTCGTCTACGGCGAATCAACTGCCGGTGGTGAGGTGACTGTCCGGGGGATATCGAAGGGCGGCGATGGCGAATTGGATGCCAGAGGAGCGTCCGTTGCGTTGAACAACGCAGTGGATGGCAGCACGAGTGGTGCTTTGCATCTGCAACAAATCGCCATCGGGGGGCTCGGATACGGTGCTGGATTATTTGGTAGCTGGCCCCCTGCATCTGACAACATCAATGTCGCCGGGGGCGACGCCAGCAGCACGCTCGAGTCAATCAGATCGATTGCTTCCCTCACATTGCTCGCGGAAGCGATCGGCGGTAACGCGTCATTCACGGATGGATCAAGCGCAAGCGCGGATGCGCTTTCCGAGAATCTTGGCGGCACTGCCGGTGCGCGTTCGATTGCCACCGGTGGCAGTATCGTCTCTCCCTATGTCTTCGGCAGCCTTCAGGCAGGCAGTGGCGGGGCAGCCAGCGCTGGCGCGACGGCCATCTCCCATGCTCCAGGTGCGGGTGCCAGCGCGGACGCGAACGCAACCGGTGGTGTTGGTGGCGACCAGAACCATGTGAGAATTGGCGACGGTGGAGATGCCGGCAGCGTCAGTGTTGCACGGATGCTGGCTGCCGGCGATGCAGCCTCTACGGCCCATGCCCAGGGTGGGGATTCCGGGTCGTTCAATCTAATTCCCCTTGAGTTCGCTATTCAGTTTGGCCGGTACATGGATGGGCTTTTCGCACTCGATGGTGATGGGGGCGATGCGCGGGCACAAAGCATCGCGGAGGCAACCACAGGGCTCGCGCGTGCCGACGCGGTTGCCAAGGGTGGCCGCGCTGTGGAGAGCGGTGGGCAAGCGGAAGCATTTGCTGACGCGCGTAGCCTTGGAAACGCCGAGGCCTATGCAACCGCAAGCTCGGGCACTGGCGGCAACCACAGTGGCAATGCGCTTGCAGTTGCCACGGGCACTGCAAGCACGGGAATCGCCGAGTCCGTCAGTGAATCCCAATTCAGTGGCCCCGGTCTGACGGCAGTACAAGCGCTGTCCCGGTCCGACATTTTGGGTTTTGGTCACGCCCAGGCCTCGATTTCCAACACCTCAAATGCGTTGGCATACCCTTCGGATCCGCCAGCGCTGGCGTTGGTATCCGTGCGGACCGGCGACGCCTTGCTCGGTCACGAGGTGTTGCTCGCCAACGCCCCGTCGCTCAATCAGCAATTTATCGCCAGTGGTGTCGACGAGCTCCTGGGATACGCCACCATGTCCGCCAGTTCCAGCCGCGAGCTTGATGGCGACGTCAGCGTATCCGCGTCGGTGACGTTCGACTTCACGCTTGCGTCTGATGAGCCCGCAATGTTTCTCGGCTTCACGAATGCGGTTCAGCAAGGCGCATCTTTTTCTTCCGCGAGCCTTTCCACCTTTGTGAATGGGATCGAGCTGGATTTTCTGGAGTTCACCAGTGCCACTGAAGCCGCGGTGCTGCTGGCCGATTACAGCCTGGATTCCGCCGTGCTTCTTGCCGCTACAGGATCAGAACGGCAGGTCTCGTTGCAGGTGCTTCTCGATGCCCGCTTGACCAATGCCGACGGCAGTTTTTCGCTCGGCATTGCCATGGGCGCAAATGTTGTTCCACTTCCTGGGGCTGTCTGGTTTCTCCTTACGGGCATGCTGGCCCTGCTCCCGCTTCGGCGCCGAGCCCGCTTCGCTTATTGATCTGGCGGGGTGCTTGTCGACAATCGACGACCGGGTGTGTATCGGTTCCTGATTGTCGATGGTACCCGTCCTTTGCGTGGCGGTTGCAGGCAGTCTCGGGTGACTGACCGGCAGCGCCCGGGCCCTTGCTGCGCTCGAACCCGGGCGCCGCCAAGTCCGGGACATGGCGGCCGGCCGGGTTGCCTGCCCGTGGTGCAGGGTGCCTCGGCCCGAGCAGCCCTCGCGGTTCCATGCAAGGGGAAGCTGCCTCATTCGGCGGAAACGGCGGTCAGTCAGCGGTCGGACATCTTCTCCAGTTCGTCGGCGGCGGGCTCGATTTCGTCGCCGGCCTTTTCCACGGCCTTGTCGACCTTCTCGCCAGCCTTCTCGGCCGGACCCTCATTGAATTCTGGGGACAGTTTACTTGACCGCGCCAATTTCCTAGCCTGCTGGCGTCACGGAAGACACAGAGGCCATCGATTATGGCAAGGATGCCGAGATTGGTTGTCCCCGCTTACCCTCACCACGTTACCCAACGCGGCAATCGTCGCATGAAGACGTTTTTTTGCAGCGAGGATTATCGCTATTACCTGGAACTGCTGAACACGGCTCGGGAAAGGGCCGGCGTCATGGTGTGGGCCTATTGCCTGATGCCAAATCATGTCCACTTGGTGGTGGTGCCGGAGGAACAACGGAGCCTGGCCGAGCTGTTCAGGTTCGTTCACCGTCACTATTCACGCTACGTCAATTTCAGGGAGAACTGGAGAGGCCACCTGTGGCAGGAGCGCTTTCATTCCTTTGTGATGGACGAACGTTACTTGTTGGCGACGGTACGGTACACGGAGCTGAACCCTGTGCGTGCCGGTCTCTGCGTCAAGCCGGAAGACTGGCCCTGGTCCAGCGCGCGGGCGCACCTGACCGGCCGTGACGATGCGGTGGTCTCGGTACAACCCATGCTGGAGCGGGTAGATGACTGGCTGTGTTACTTGTCAGACAACGTCGGCTTGGCGGAGTTGGAAAGGATCCGGCGTTGCGCAAGGACGGGCCGGCCAGCCGGTGATTCCGAATTCCTCGACCATCTGGAAACCCTGACAGGCCGAAGATTGAGGAAGCAGAAGCCCGGGCCGAAGCCCACAATCAGGTGAACTGTCCCCGGAATCCCCAGCTTCTGACCCGGTTCGGTCCGTCTGCCGACCCGGTGAAGAGGCTTGAATCGCCGGTGCATCGCAGCGGCGACGGCAATGGCTTTGCGGCAATCCTTCCTTGGTCCCGTCGGCCGGCGCGGCCGACGATGCCGTCCGGCCTTGGAAGGTAATTCACCACCATGTGGCTGTATTCACGGGGGAAAACCTGGCCGGACACGATTCAGCACAATCGTGTCGCCGATTCGGGCGACATGCATTACACGTAACCTGTTAGGCTGCAAGCCGTTAGCTGTCTGCACGCCAACTGGCCGCAAGGAAGCTCCTGCCTGGGAGAGTACCCCGGGCGTTGACTCGCTTTCAGCCTCGGTTCTAACCGGCAATGCCGGAGAGCGAGTCGAAACCTTCTGCCGGGGTGCGCGCCTGTCGCCCGTCTCCCGGGTAACCCTTGCGGAGACAGCCATCATGCCTTCCGGAACCACGGGCACCTGCCCGATCCCGTTGCGCGCGCCTGCGCGGTCATTTCATTCAAACGCCGGACGCTGGTTGCTCCAGCGCGCATCTGCGCACACGGCATCCCTTCTCATGGCGGGTGGGCCAGTTGCCGCTTGTCATTTGCGGGCTGTTGCCGTTTCCCTGCTTATTGTCATCGGTGGGACGGTTCCGGCATCCGCAGTGGCGGCCAACTGGACGTGCACGTCTGACTACTTTGACTCCGGTGGGTGTTGGTCAACGGCCACACCACCCGGGGAGATCGAAGACGCTGTATTCAACAGCGCAGGCGTGCAAACGGTGCAATGGGATTCCATCGTTCTCGGCAACTGGCAGGGCAGTGTGGGTTCTCTCTCGCCGGTCGTGACCAACCAGGGCCTGCGGGTCGAGAACGGTGACGTCACGATCCGCAGCGACACCGGGACCCCCTTCACTTACAACATCACCGGTAATGCGGACATCATCAACGGTGGTCGCTTGCGCATTGGTTTGCCGGGCCAACCGATGGTTGTGGACGTCGGTGTCGGCACGCGCATCGCGAGCGGCGGCATCGTTGACATCACCGGCACGGGTTCGATTCTCGACATCGCGGGCGCTCTGGAGGTCGGACAAATCGGCTCGGGCACCTTGAACATCGCAGCCGGCGGCGTCGTTTCTGCCGACTCCGGTGCTTTCAGTGCGCTGACCTCCCCCGGCTCAGGCAGCACAGTGACCGTGACCGGACCCGGTTCGCAGTTGAACATTGCAACCGCATTGTTCTGGGGCGGGAACAGCGCCACGATCACATTGCAGGACCAGGGCGTGATGAACGTCGTCGGGGTGCCTGGCGACATCGGCACTGTGCCCGGCACCGCAATCAACATTGACGGCGGCACACTCGTCGCCCGGAATTTTGCCGTTGAGGACTTCAATATAGGCAGCTCGCTGGGGACCAGCGGCAGCCATACGGCAACGGACCAGGGGATCCCGTTTCCGGAAATCACAGCAGCCAATCTGTTCGTGGGCAAGAGTGGCGCAGGGCTGCTGAATATCAACGGCGCAACCGTACTCAGCCAGGTCGGCATCATCGGGCATTTTGCCGGCGGTAACGGTGCGACGACGGTCAACGGCCCCGGCTCGCTCTGGGTCAATCTCGAACGGTTGATCGTTGGTCGCAATGGCACGGGAACACTGAACGTCCAGGCGGGCGGCATCGTTGAGACGACAGACGTCATTATTGGCGACAACGTCAGCGGGTCCGGCACGGTTACCGTGAATGGATTCGGGTCGGTCCTGGAGTCCGATCCGCTCACCCCGACTGTCATCGGCGACCAGGGCACCGGCGAACTCAATGTGCTGGGTGGTGGTCGGGCCTGGTTCGGCACACTGAACGGCCCCACCGGCGGCGGCATCATCGGTCGCGACGCGGGCTCGAACGGTACGGTCAACGTGATTGGCGGCGGTTCGCAATGGGTCCTCGGCAAGGGTGGGCTGGATGTTGGGCGAAGCGGCAGCGGCGTGTTGAATATCGAGGCCGGTGGCGAGGTCCTGTCGCTCGGTTTCTCTGTCAGCGATACCGATATCGTGGCCAGCAACATCGGACGTTTCGCCGGCTCAACCGGCATGGCGACCGTCACGGGGGCAAGCTCGCAGTGGACCACCGCCGGGGGGCTGACCGTCGGCATCCTCGGTAACGGTACGCTTGACGTGGAGAGCGGCGGATCGGTCACGAGCTACTGGGCGAGTATCGGGAATTTTGCCGGCTCGGTTGGCGCCGTGACCGTGACCGGGCCCGGCTCCGAGATGACGACCACGGGCAACCCTGACGTCCCCACCTGCTGCGGCAATCTATGGGTCGGTGAGTTCGGCATCGGGTCGTTGGGCATCCTGGCCGGCGGCGTCGTCACGACGGATACCTTCGGTGTCATTGGTGTGCGCGCCGGCGGAACGGGCGAGGTCGTCGTGACCGGACCCGGCTCGCAGTGGAACATGGACGCCGGCCTGCATGTCGGCGACGCGGGCGTCGGCATTCTCACCGTCGCCGATGGCGGCGTCGTGATGAATACGGAAGGGCGCATCGCCAGGGGGGCAGGCTCAAGCGGCCAGGTCACCGTGACCGGGGCGGGCTCACAGTGGCACAGCCTGAACCAGCTGCATGTGGGCGATTCCGGCAACGGCACGCTCAACGTCGAAAACGGTGGCCAGGTCAACTCGGCTCTCAGCATCTCTATCGGCGCCAGTGCGGGATCCTCGGGGGCGGTGACGGTGACCGGGCCGGGGTCGGAATTGAACAGTACCTCCAACTGGCTGTTTGTCGGCGAGCAGGGCAACGGATCGCTGACCATCGAAAATGGCGGCGTCGTTCAAAACACCCACGGCTTCATCGGGAGTGGCGCCACGGGCACCGGCACGGTAGTGGTCAGCGGACCGGGCTCGCAGTGGATCAATGGGCTGAGCCTGCAGATGGGTGTGGCTGGCGGCAGTACGCTTACAGTGCAGGATCAGGGCCGGGTGACGATTGGCACCGACATCATCAACAACGCGGGCAGCAGCACCGTCAACATCGAGGACGATGGTACGCTCGAGGTCTTCGGGAATATCCACGTTGACACGTTCAACATCGGGACCCTGCTCGCCGGGGTTGGCCATCACACCGTCCGGGCCCAACTGCTCGAGGCCGATCAGGTCAATGTCGGTAACGGCATCCTTAATGTCGAACTGGGCGGCGTGGTGTCGAACATCGACGGCAGCATTGGTGCGGCGTCCGGATCGGCGGGTCTGGTCCGCGTCACCGGCGCAGGCTCGCAGTGGAACAACTCAGGCTCCCTGAGCATAGGCCTGGACGGCGATGGCACGCTCCTGGTGGAAAACGGCGGCGCGGTAGTCTCTGCGAATGCCAATATCGGCATCAACCTGCCTTCAATCTCCAGCGCTACGGTGACCGGGCCGGGATCGTCCTGGACAACGGGCAGTCTGGATGTGGGTCAGGGCAGTACCGCGACGTTGAACGTGCTGGCTGGCGGCCTGATGCAGTCCAACAACACCAGTATCGGCACGTTGGCCAACTCATCCGGCGCTGCGACGGTCAGTGGCGCCGGTTCGCAGTGGAACGACAGCGGTGTCACGTCGATCGGCAACAATCAAGGCAACGGTGTGCTCCTCGTTGAAGCAGGCGGCATCCTGAACAGTTCGGCGGGCCAACTCGGGGTCACCCCCGGTGCGACCGGGATAGCCACAGTGACCGGTCCGGGGACGCGCTGGAACAGCGCGAGCTTTCTGTCGGTCGGTGAGTCCGGCGTCGGCACGCTGAATATCGCGGCGGGCGGCGTCGTGTCTACCGGCAGCGACAGCTGGCTCGGCACCAATCCCGGCGCTGCCGGCGTCACCACGGTGACCGGTATCGGTTCGCATTGGGACAATTCAGGCAGCCTGTCCGTCGGCGAGTTCGGTACCGGCGCGTTACACGTTGAAGCCGGCGCCCTGGTCTCCAACATCGATGCCTTTCTGGGCAAGGAGGCCGGCGCCACCGGCGCGGTGACGGTAACGGGCCCCGGCTCGACGTGGAACAACTCGGGCCAGCTCTACGTCGGATTCCTGGGTGACGGAACGTTGACCGTCGCGGATGGCGGCGAAGTGCACAGTATCGGGGGGGGCATTGCTCCCATCGCCGGCTCGGCTGGCGGCATGATAACGGTGACGGGTGCGGGCTCTCGATTCATCGCCGCGGGGAGCAATTTCAATGTCGGCGGCACCGGCAGCTTGAACGTCGAAAACGGCGGTTATGTATCAACCGGCGAAACCTGGGTTGATGGGGCAGGTGCGGGTGGGCTGGTCACCGTGACCGGCCCGGGTTCCCAATGGGACCCTGATCCCCTGTGCTGTCTGATCATCCGCGGGAATGACAGCGGGCCGCTTGCTATCGAAGCCGGCGGCACCGTCAACTCCAATGAAAGCTGGATTGGAACCAACGGCGGGTCGAGTGGTATCGCGATTGTGAGCGGTGGGGGTTCGTTGTGGAATGCCGGTAGTCTGGACGTTGGACAATCAGGCACCGGCGTGCTCGATGTGGTCGACGGCGGCCAGGTGACGTCCGGCAACGCCAGGGTCGGCCACTTCGCCAGCGCAACCGGTACCGCCAACGTCAGTGGCACGGGCGCATCGTGGCTCTCGAACCAGCTGTACGTCGGCTGGCAAGGCAACGGCACGCTGAACGTCGAGGACGGCGGGCGTGTCGAGAGCATCGTCGGCGGCGGTATAGGCGTGCTGGCCGGATCGACCGGCCTGGTGCATGTAAGGGGCGCAAATTCGATCCTGATCGACTCGGGAGCAGGTTTTGACGTCGGCAGTTCCGGCAACGGGACACTGCTGGTCGAGGCCGGCGGTTCGGTACAGACCGGGGGGGAATCCTGGATTGGTGGGGCACCTGCCGGCATCGGTACGGTAACGGTTACCGGCCCGGGCTCCCTGTGGAACAGTCTCGGTTGCTGCCTGTTGGTCGGTGGCTCCGGCGCCGGCAACCTGAACATTGGCAACGGCGGTACGGTGCAGTCCGGTGAGAGCTGGATCGGCACCAATGCCGGTTCGATGGGTAGCGCAACCGTGCACGGCCCGGGTTCTGCCTGGCTGACATCCAACCTGGATGTGGGCCAGTCAGGGAACGGGTCACTCGCCATTGCAGACGGCGGTTTTGTGCTCACGAACGACAGCACTATCGGTTTGTTCGCTGGTGCGATCGGTATGGTTGATATCACCGGGCCCGATTCAAGACTGATCGTCAACAACAATCTGCAGATCGGCCCGGATGGCGCCGGTGAAATCAACCTGGGCAGCGGCGGTCTTGTCACCGTCGGGAACACGCTGACAGTGGGTCCGAACGGTACGTTGAACATGCTTGAGGGCAATGGCGGTGTCAGCACGAGCTCGTTTGATGCCAGCCAGGGCATTTTCAACTTCCAGGACGGGCTGTTGAGCGTGGAAGGCGGTGCCTTCACACCGGCCTCGGGTATCAACGTGAGTGGTGCGTTCAATCCCCGGCTGATTCTTGAGAATGGCGCCAGTTCGATTTCAGCCGGCCTGGCCGCCATCGGAGCATCGGCCGGCGGTACCGGTGCACTCGACATCCGTAATGGCAGTACGGTGCAAAGTGGCGGCGGGATCGTCGGTGTCCTCGGTGGTAACGGCAGGGTCGATGTCGAAGGAGTGGGCTCGAGCTGGCTGGCAATGGAGGGGCTTGTCATTGGCGACGAGCCGAATCTGGCCCTTCAACAGCTGGGGATTTCAGACCAAGGTATCGGGCTGGTGCGAGTGGCCGACACTGCCGTGCTCGATGCCTCTGGCAACGACGTGCGGGTCAACAGTCAAGGCAGGCTTGAGTTGGCCGGGGGCGATGTATTCGCAGCAGCAGTGGAGGTGAATGGCACGCTGAGCGGTTATGGCAACATCAATACCCGGGTCGTTGCCGGCGTGCGCAGTGTCATCAGTGCGACCGGGGGCATACTGAGCATCGGCAGCGCAGGACTGGTGAACAGTTTTGCGGCCGACGGTACGCTCAACGTGGGCCCTGCCGCGAGCCTGCATATCGAGACAGCCGGTACGTTCGCCTCGTTGGCAGCGCAGAATTATCTCAACAGCGGCAGCATCACCAGTACCTACGCGGTGGTGCTGGGCGCCGGCCGCAACCTCATAGGCAGCGGATCAGTGGACACGCGTTTCATCGGCGCGGGAGGCTCGCTGGTGGTCGCCAATGGTGGTGACCTGGTGCTGGGTGACGCCAGCGCGTTCGATGGTTTCAATACGGCCGGTTCACTGAACGTCAGCAGCAACACCGTGACCCTCAACGACGCGGATGAGGCGGTGCTGGGCTCGTTCACCCGCATTGGTGACGACTTTGGTGGGGCGGGGAGCCTGATTGCGGCAAACGGGCTGCTGGTGAATTTCGGCAGCACTGTGTCGGGTTACGGGCAAATCAGCGGCGACATCCTGAACAACGGGCTGATCAACGGCGCCGGTCCGGGCTTCTTCGACCTGCTCGACTTGCAGGGGCTGGTCAATGGTGTCGGCGATTTCGCAGGAACGGTAGCGTTCTCCGGCGGCTTCAGTCCGGGTCTGAGCCCGACCATCACCAACGG
The DNA here is from genome assembly GCA_964351795.1 of uncultured Gammaproteobacteria bacterium. GTDB lineage: Bacteria > Pseudomonadota > Gammaproteobacteria > JADZEE01 > JADZEE01 > CAYGQN01. Next base: position 2,019 of record CAYGQN010000060.1, on the reverse strand, counting down.
AGAGAACTTCCTGTTCAATTCCGTACTGGAGCTGGAACTGGGTGGTCTGACGCCTGGCGCAGAGCACGACCAGGTCCAGGCGACCGGGTTTGTCGGGCTGGGGGGGCTTCTCGATATCGTGCTGATTGACGGCTGGGTGCCGAGCCTGGACGACGCGTATGTCCTGATCCTGGCTGATGAGATCTTCTCGCTGGATGCGCAGAACCAACCGGTGTCTCCTCGCTTTGCGCAGGTGAACTTTCCGGGTGTGGCGGCGGGTCTGCGATTCCTGCTCGAGTTCAATCTCAATCCGGCTGGCCAGGATTCGCTGGTACTGCGGGTTGCAGCAGTTCCGCTACCGGGAGCGATATGGATGCTGGTTCCCGCGCTGGCGGTGCTGGTACGGCGTCGGCGAGTGCACAACAACCGCTCGGCGAGTCGTAATTAGAACCGCGGGGCGCGGGGAGTGTGTCGCCGTGCCTTTCGGTCCGATGTATTCACAACCAATCAGCCACAGCGTCAGCGCCGGGGCAGGGGAACAATGATGAAACACTCGAAGAACAGGTGGCTGTGCACGTTCGGCTTCATTGCGACGTTCGGCCTCACAGGCCAGGCCGCGCAGGCGACCACCAGTATTACCAACGGCGGGAACCTGATCTTTCTGTCGACTCTGGAACTGGAATTGGGCGGTCTGACCCCGGGCGCGCAGCACGACCAGATCCTGGCCACTGGTTTCGTCGCGCTCGGTGGTACGCTCGATATCGTCTTGGTGAATTCCTGGGTGCCGAGTGACGGCGATGTTTACACCTTGATCCGGGCCGAGCAGATCCTGTCGCTGGATGCCCAGAATCAACCGTTGTTCCCGAGCTTTGCGCAGGTGAATTATCCGGAGCTGTCACCCGGGCTGAACTTCCTGCTGGAGTTCAACCTGGATCCGGCCGGACAGGATTCGATGGCGCTGTCGGTTACCTCGGTACCGCTGCCGCCCGCCATCTGGATGCTCGGCGCGGGGCTGGCAGGCCTGCTGACGCGCAGGCGTGCCCTGCCGGGCTAGTTCGCTCTTCGAAGGGGCTCTCGCAATAGCGGGCGCCGGACCACAATCCGGCTCCCGCGCACGCGCCTGTCTGGAGAGGCCGCGGAGCCTGGGTTCCCACTTGCCAATGATGCCTCGCGACACTCATGCGAGAGCGCAGAATACGCACGTTCAGGAGGCCATCGCATGATGGCTGCCCGTACCGTTGCAGGTCCCGAGCGCGTTGAGCAGCGCGCGTGGTTGTCGATGCGTTCGCCGCAGGACCCTTTCAGCGCGGCTGACAGCAGCGCGGTCTTCGGGGCCCGGGTCAGCCTCGACCCGCTGGCGGCATGGCCCCGGAAGCCATTGTGTTGCGGTTCGGGCCGGGCAGCATATCAGTCAAGCATGCCTGCTCATCCGGCAGGTGCCGGCCCGCGCTCCGACAGGGATCATCCGCGCGGTCCACGACGACCTTGCCCGGGCTCGACCGTCAGCGGTACGGCAATGCTACCGGCCGCCCGCGAAGCCGACGAGGCCGTGGTTGAGTGGAATTCGGGCGTGACGGCCAACTGCATGCGGACGGGGGGAAGCACGGCGGCCTGCGGCCGGCAGGCAAGGCGGCCGATTCGGCGCGACAAACTGCCGTGAATCAGTAAAACGGGTCGCTTGGGTTGCCTATCATGAAGACGGTCGCGGACGCGGCCGTCACCGGGAGACACCGTCATGTTCCAAGCGATTCTCGTGCCACTGGACGGATCCGAAACCGCCGAGCAGGCCCTGCCCGCGGCGCGCGCGCTCGCCGAGCGCTGCGAAGTGCCGGTACAACTCCTCGCATGCATCGCCGACAGCCGCGTGGCAGAGACGGAAACGATGGCGCAGACCGAGCACGCCCGGAAGTATCTCGAGGGCGTCGCCGACCGCCACTTCCCCGCGCCAATCCGCGTCGCCTCGCACATCGCCCATGGTGACGATGCGGCCGGGCACATCCGCGAAGCCGCCGCCGCGACGCCCTCGAGATACTTCCGGGC
>CAYGQN010000059.1:0-15548 GCA_964351795.1 uncultured Gammaproteobacteria bacterium | reverse complement strand
GGGCGTCATGGGCCGCTGTTACGCCGCCCGGGCGGGCGAGACCGAACGCGTCACCGTCGCGCTGGATGCCTTCTACAGCCCGCGCCATGCCGGTGATGCACTGCCGGCGACACCGGAAGGTCAGGCCATCGCCATCGCCGATCGGCTGGACACGCTGGTGGGCATCTTCGGCATCGGCATGCGCCCCAGCGGGGATCGCGATCCCTACGCCCTGCGCCGGGCGGCGCTGGGTGTGCTGCGCACCTGCATCGAGCAGCACCTGGACATCGACCTTGCCGAGGCCCTGGACCACGCAGCCGCGGCCTACGCACCGGGGACACTGGCGGCGGACACCGCCACCGACGTGCTGGCGTTCATGCTCGAGCGCCTGCGCGCGTATTACCTGGATGCCGGCCATGGCCCGGACGTGTTCGAAGCCGTGCTGGCCCGCCGGCCCACGCGGCCGCTGGACTTCCATCAACGCATGCAGGCGGTATCGGCCTTCAAGGCCCTGCCCGCCGCCGCCAGCCTGAGCGCGGCCAACAAGCGCATCGCCAACATTCTTCGCAAGGCCGGTGAAAGCGACGCCGGGGTGCCACCTGCACCGCTGCAGGAGGCAGCCGAACAGGCCCTGGCCGCGGCCGTCGGCGAAGCGGACACCGCCCTCGCGCGGGCCCTGGCGGCAGGCGATTACGCCGGCGCACTGGAGCAGCTTGCCGGCCTGCGTGCACCGGTGGACCGTTTCTTCGACGACATCATGGTGATGTGCGAGGACCCGAGCCTGCGCGCGAGCCGCCTTGGCCTGCTGCGACGCCTGCACGGGCAGTTCCTGCAAATCGCCGACATTGCGCTGCTGCAGTCCTGAGCGCGGCGGGCGGCGATGAAACTGGTGGTCCTGGATCGCGATGGCGTCATCAACGCCGATTCTCCCGCCTTCATCAAGGGCCCGGAGGAGTTCCAGGCGCTGCCGGGCAGCCTGGGGGCCATCGCCGCGCTGAGCCAGGCCGACTACCGCGTGGTGGTGGCGAGCAACCAGTCCGGCCTGGCCCGCGGCCTGCTGGATCCGGGCGCCCTCAATGCCATCCATGCGCGCCTGGCGCGCGAAGCGGCCGAGCAGGGCGGACTGATCGACGCCTTCTTCTTCTGCCCGCATGGCCCCGGGGAGGACTGCGAGTGCCGCAAGCCCCGCACCGGACTCCTGCGCGAGATTGCCACGCGCCTGCGACAATCGCTGGAGGGGGTACCGGTGGTCGGTGACTCGCTGCGTGATATCGAAGCCGCCCGCGACTGCGGTGCCCGACCGGTGCTGGTGCTCACCGGCAACGGCGAGGCAACGGCGCAGGCGCTGACCGACGCCAGCGATATCAGCATCTACGACGACCTGGCAGCGTTCGTCACCGATCTGCTGGGCACGCGCTGACGTGGCGGCGCCGGAAGACACCCCGCCGCCGGCCGCGGCATTGCGATTGCCGCCCGCCAGGCCGGGCGACGGCCTGCGTGCGCTCGCCTTTTACCTGTGGGCCGCGCTTACCGGCGCGGTATTCGCGGCCTTGCTGGTTCTCAGCGCCCCGTTTCCGCATCGCTGGCGCTACCGCGTGGGTACGGGCTGGACCAGACTCAACCTGGGTTTCCTGCGCCTGGTGTGCGGCCTGCGCTGGCAGGTGGAGGGCCTGGAACACCTGCCCGCGGGCCCGGTGGTGATCCTCTGCAAACACCAGTCGGCCTGGGAGACCATGGCGCTGCAGACAATCTTCGCGCGTCAGGTGTGGGTACTCAAACGCGAGCTGCTGTGGGTCCCGCTGATCGGCTGGGGACTGGCGATGCTCAATCCCATCGCCATCGATCGCAAGGCCGGGTTCCGGGCCATCAAGGAGATCGCCCGCCAGGGCGCCGAGCGGCTGGCCGACGGTGCCTGCGTGGTCGTGTTCCCGGAGGGAACGCGCACCGCGCCGGGCAGCAGCCATCCCTATCATGGCGGCGGCGGGCTGCTGGCCGAGCGCGCCGGCGTGCCGGTGGTGCCGGTAGCCCACAACGCCGGCCTGTTCTGGCCACGTAACGGCTTCGCCAAGCGCGCCGGCTGCATCAGCGTGCGCATCGGCCCGCCGATCGCGGCCGAAGGACGCAAGGCCGCGGAGATTACACGCGAGGCCCGCGAGTGGATCGAAGCCAACAGCGAAGCCCTGCTGCAGCCCTGGCGCGACACGACGCCTGCCGGTCACTGAGCCGACCGCGAAGGAACCCCGGATGGACTACCTGCTGCAAGGTCTGCTGACCGCCACGGGATTGCTGCTGCGCCTGGACACCGACGTGTGGGCCATTGTCGCGACCTCGATGCTGGTCTCAGTGGCCGCCGTACTGATCGCCTCCAGCATCGCCATTCCACTCGGCGTTTTCACCGCGACCACGCAGTTCCGCGGCCGCCGGGCCGTGCTGCAGTCCCTGAACACCCTGATGGCCATCCCGACCGTGGTGGTCGGCCTGCTGCTGTATGGCCTGCTCAGCCGCCGCGGCGCACTTGGTGAGCTGGAGCTGCTGTACACGCCCTGGGCCATCATCATTGGCGAGGCCGTGCTGATCCTGCCAATCATCTGGAACATGACGGTCACTGCCATCAGCGGTACCGACCCCAGGCTCGCACTGACCTGCCGCGTGCTGGGCGCCAACACCTGGCAGCAGACCCTGCTGTTCGTGCGCGAGGCGCGCTTCGGCATTGTGGCGGCAGTGGTCATGGGCTTCGGCCGTGCCATAGGCGAGGTCGGCATCGCCATGATGCTCGGCGGCAACATCGCCGGCTTCACGCGGACGATGACCACGGCCATCGCCCTGGAAACCAGCAAGGGCGAATTCGAGCTGGCCCTGGCGCTCGGTATCGTGCTGCTGGCCTCGGCATTCATCGTCAACCTCGCCCTGCAACGACTGCAACGCGACGCTCGATGAGCACAGCCTACGAACTTCACGACCTGACCTTCGCCTGGGGCAACCGGGAGGTGCTCAACCTGGACCGGCTCGGCATCGCCGGCGGCCGTGTGAGCGCCATTGTCGGGCCGAACGGGGCCGGCAAGAGCACGCTGTTGCGGCTGCTCGCCTTCTGCGACATGCCCAGCGGCGGCACGCTGCGCTTCTTCGGGGAGCCGGTGCAGGGCACCCCGCTGCAACTGCGGCGGCGCGTGGCCATGGTGCCGCAGGATCCCTACCTGCTGCGCGAGAACGTGTTCCGGAATGCCGAAACCGGGCTGCGGCTGCGCCGGGTTCCTGCCGCCGAACGGCGCGAACGGGTCGAGGCGGCGTTATCCCAGCTCGGCCTGCTGCGCCATGCCGAGCGCCCGGCCAGCGAACTCTCCGGGGGCGAGAAGCAGAAACTCGCCGTCGCGCGGGCGCTGGTACTGGAACCGGATGTGCTGCTTCTGGACGAACCGTTCGCCTTTCTGGACGAGCGCACGGCCACGGAGCTGCGCTCGCTGCTCACGCGCATCGGCGAGCATGGCGCGCAGACGGTGTTGTTCACCACCCACAACCTGGCACTTGCCCACGAACTGGCCACTGAAGTGCACAGCCTGGTCAAGGGCAGACGACACGGCGACGCCCTGCTGAACCTGTTCCATGGCCGCATGGACCTGCAGGCGGGGATGTTCGATACCGGCCGGATCCGCATTCCGGCCGCCAACTGCACGACGCCGGCCGACCTGGTCACCATCGACCCGAATGCCATCGTGCTGTCCCGCGCCGACACCGCAGGCACAGCCCGCGGTCTGCTGGAGGCCCGCGTGATCGGCCTGGCCCGCAGTGGCGACGGTGTCCAGATCAGCCTCGACCTGGGGGGGGAGACACTGCAGCTGCTACGCGACGATGCCCGCCTGGATGGGCGGCCACTGGAACTCGACGAAATGGTGTTGATCCGCATTCCGCCCGGCAGCGTGCATCCGGTGTAGTCATGCCGCGCCTCGCGGCGCCTCAGAAGTGCCAGCCCAGCCTCAGCACGTGGAAATTCACGCCCGGGTTGCTGTCGCCCAGACCCGCGTTGGACAGATGCTGGAAGCGGTACAGCAGTTCGAACCGGCCTCTTGCCCCGAAGCGCAGGCCGGCACCGATATGGCTGCCGAACTGCCACTCGGTGGAGAAGTCCTTGTTCTCCAGTTTCGTGCCGGTGAGCACGTGACCGCCGATGCCGGCCTCCAGGAACGGACTGACAGCCCCGGCAGGTGAGTGCGTCTGGAGCCGGAGGACCGGCGTGAAACCGAACTCACCGAGTGAATCCGAACCGGTGTGCCCGGCCCCGCCGTCCCAGTAGCTGCCCGACACCTCCCAGTAGCCACCGAGGTACCACTGGCCGTCGGCAAACCACTTTCGCGACCACTGCCACTGCAAAGCGGCCCCGTAACGCTCGATGCCGTCGTCCCCATCGCCGTACTCAAGCTGAAGGCCGTCCACGGCGAACGCCGGGCCGGCTGCTGCCAGGACAAGCAGCAGTGCCAGCAATGCATGCATATGGTTGCTCCCCCGAGCACTGGTTCCCCGGCGCAGATTATTACCTCGCGGCGATGCCGGTGCAACGCAGGGCACGCGCATTCTTTCCGGCATGCGACCTGGCCTATACTTGCCGGCATGACTGAACCGAATACGCACGGGGGCTACCCCCGGACCCGCCCGCGCCGGCTGCGACAGAAGGCGTTCCTGCGCCGGCTTGCTGCCGAGACCTCCCTCAGCACGGATGATTTCATCTACCCGGTGTTCATCCTCGATGGCGACAACCGGGTCGAACCGGTGGCCTCCATGCCCGGTGTGCATCGCTACAGCATTGATCGCCTGCTCGAGCATGCCGCCGAGGCCTGGGAGGCCGGCATCCCGGCGCTGGCGCTGTTTCCCAGCACGCCCGTGGAGCGCAAGAGCGAGGACGGGCGCGAGGCATTCAATCCCGATGGCCTGGTGCAGCGGGCCACCCGTGCGCTCAAGGCCAGCCTGCCCGAACTCGGCGTCATCGCCGACATCGCCCTGGACCCTTTCACCACGCACGGCCACGACGGGCTGTTGTCGCAGGACGGCGAGATTCTCAACGACGAAACGCTGGAGGTACTGGTCCGCCAGGCGCTGTCGCAGGCCGAAGCCGGCATCGACGTCGTGGCGCCCTCGGACATGATGGACGGTCGTATCGGGGCGATCCGCGACGCACTGGAGGCCGCCGGCCACAGCAACGTGGCCATCCTGGCGTACTCGGCCAAGTACGCATCGGCGTTCTACGGGCCGTTTCGCGATGCGGTCGGCTCGGCAGCCAACCTGGGTCGGGGCGACAAGAAAACCTACCAGATGAACCCGGCCAACAGCGATGAGGCCCTGCGTGAAGTGGGCCTGGATCTCCAGGAAGGCGCCGACATGGTCATGGTCAAGCCCGGCATGCCCTACCTGGACATCGTGCGTCGCGTGAAGGAGACCTACGCGGTGCCCACTTACGCCTACCAGGTCAGTGGCGAGTACGCCATGCTCATGGCTGCCATCAACAACGGCTGGCTGGACGAGCGACGGGCCATCCTCGAGGCACTGGGCGCGTTCAAACGTGCCGGCGCCGACGGCATCCTCAGCTATTTCTCGCTGACAGCGGCACGCTGGCTGCGCGAGGGCTGAGCGCCGGGGTATCGGGCATGGCACGCCTGCCGGCGTGCTGGCATCGCGGCCGACGGTGAAGGCGGGCAGCTGCCGCCCGGGCCTTACAGGTCCAGGCCCAGCTCGTTGATCTTGCGCGTGAGCGTATTGCGGCCCCAGCCGAGCAGACGCGCCCCGTCCTGGCGCCGGCCGCTGGTGACCTTCAGGGCGGTTTCAATGACCACCCGTTCGAAACGCGGCACAGCATCGTTCAGCACACCGACTTCGCCCTCACGCAGCTTCTGTTCGGTCCATTGCGCCAGCAGGCGCTCCCACTCCACCGAACCGCCAGCGGGCACCGTCTCGCCATTGATTTCCTCGGGCAGGTCTTCAGGGTGGATTTCCCTGGCCGGCGCCATCACGGTCACGCGGCGGCAGATGTTCTCAAGCTGGCGGACATTGCCGGGCCAGGCATAGGCCTCGATTCGCGCGGCGGCCTCCGGGGTGAGCGTTTTCGCATCAACGCCGAGTTCCCGCGCCGCCGACTCCAGGAAGTGCCTGGCCAGTGCCGGGATGTCCTCGCTGCGATCCCGCAGGGGTGGGATGTGCAGGCGAATGACATTGAGGCGATGGAACAGATCCTCGCGGAAATCGCCGGCCTCCACGCGCTTCTCAAGTAGCTGGTGCGTAGCCGCGATGACCCGCACGTTCACGCGCACTGCTTCACGGCCACCGACCCGGAAGAACTCCCCGTCGGCCAGTACCCGCAGCAGGCGGGTTTGCAATTCGGCCGGCATGTCACCGATTTCATCGAGGAACAGGGTACCGCCATCGGCTTGCTCGAAGCGGCCGATGCGCTGTGCATTGGCGCCGGTGAAAGCCCCCTTCTCGTGGCCGAACAATTCCGACTCCAGCAGTTCACGCGGGATTGCTGCCGTGTTCAGGGCGATGAAGGCCTGACCAGCCCGGGGACTGTGACGATGCAGGGCGCGGGCGACCAGTTCCTTGCCGGTTCCGGATTCACCGGTCAGCAGCACGGTCATGTTCGAGCGGGACAAACGGCCGATGGCGCGGAACACCTCCTGCATCGGCGGGGCCGAGCCGATGATTTCGGCGGCCAGTGATTCGGTGTCGGCATCCAGTGCCTTCGGCGTCTCGGGCTGCCGGCGAACCGCGCGCTGCACGATGGTCACGGCCTCGTCTATGTCGAATGGCTTGGGCAGATATTCGAAGGCGCCGCCCTGGTAGGCCGCAACGGCGCGATCGAGGTCGGCGTAGGCGGTCATGATGATGACCGGCATGCCGGGGCAGCGGCTGCTGAGCCGCTCGAGCAGCGTGAAACCGTCGGTGCCGGGCATACGCACATCGGAAATGACGGCGCGCGGGCGTTCGCGGTCCAGGTGCTTGAGCAGGGCATCGGCGGATTCGAAACTCCGCACCTTGATGCCTGCCTGGCTGAGCGCCCGTTCGAGCACCCAGCGGATGGATCGGTCGTCGTCCACGATCCAGACCGCGTCGGATTCGGCGGCTTTGACGACGTGGCTCAAAGGTTGTGCTGTTTCAGACATGGTCTGGTTCACTCGGATTCAGGAACGGGGATCAAGACAATAAAACGGGTATCACCCGGCGAACTCTCGAACTCAATGACGCCGCCAAGGCGCTGGATGATGCTCTGCGCGATGGCGAGGCCGAGCCCGGTACCCTCGGCACGGCCGGTGACCATGGGAAAGAAGATGCTTTCGCGAAGCAAGTCGGGCACACCGGGGCCGTCGTCGCGTACCTCGATGCGCAGGCACAGCCGGTGCTGGCGGCCGGCGAGCGTCACCAGGCGCTGCGCGCGGCTGCGCAGCTGGACAACGCCACCCTCGCCGGTGGCTTCCACGGCGTTCCGAACCAGGTTCAGGAAGACCTGGATGAGATCATCGGGCACTGCGACGATGTCCGGCAGCGAGGGATCGTAGTCCACGCGGATGCGGCAAGCGCCCCGGCCCTCGGCTTCGACCAGCTCGCGCACGTGTTCCAGCGCCTCGTGGACGTTCATGGCGGTTGGCCTGGCGCGGCTGCCCGGCTGGACCATGCGGTCGATGAGCGCGCGCAGCCGATCGACCTCGCCGACGATGATGCGGGTGTATTCGCGCTGGCTCTCGTCGGCGAGTTCGCGCTCGAGCAACTGGGCCGCCCCGCGGATACCGCCCAGGGGGTTCTTGATCTCGTGTGCCAGGCCCTGAACGAGCGCCGCACTCACCAGCGTCTGGGCCTGCATTGTCTCCTCACGGGCGATACGATGATGGCGCTCGACATTGGACAGTTCGACCAGGATTTCGTCCGTTTCCAGCAGGGGCGTAATGGTGCAGTCGAGCAGGATCGTGCCGGTGCCGGTGTGCAGTTCAAGGTCGCGCTCGGTGAGCGGTGCCTGCGCCTCGGCGGCACGCCGGATGGCGCGGGCCAACGGGTTCGCACCCGGCAGGACGCGGTCCATGCGCTGGCCGGCAACCTGGCGACGGGACAACGACAACAGGGCTTCGGCAGCACTGTTGATGGCGCTCAGGCGGAAACTGCCGTCAAGCAGCACGACGCCGGTTTCGAGGCTGTCGAGTAATCGTCGGGCAACATCGGCTCTCATCATCGCGAATCCAGACAGTCCGCACCATTTTAGTGCATTATGCCGCATCGGAGTATCGCTGAGATTTGCGGCCAAGTCCTGCGCTCCTTGTCAAATCATCGGCTTACCCCACTTATGCGCAGCTGGAAGCCAACGCCGGCGGGCCCTGCCAGTTTCTAACGCAAAATCCGGACCAATGAGGGATTATCGCCCTGCATGCGGCAGGGTCGGGGATGAATGCACCGGAATGGGGCGAATGGACGCCGAAGTGGCGCCAGGGGGTGTGTCAGTTGCCCTGACGGATGAAATTGCGGAACAGGTACACCGTGACGGTGTCGGATTCGATGAGTTTGCTGCCGTCGGCATCGAGGACGGCCGCACGCAGCTTGTGGGCACCGCGGTCGATGTTCTCGAGTGCGAAATTCGTCTTGCGACCGGGCTCACCGACCATGCTGCCATCGAGATACAGAGCGACCTGGTGACCATAGGCGGCCTGCAGCACCGGCTTGACGCTGACAGCCACACTGAAGTTGCCATTGATTTCGCGGATGGTGCCCTCGTCCTCCGGACTGGTGATGCTGATGCTCTTGTAGGCCGGCGCCTGGCGCCTGGCGGCCTCGCGCTTGTCCAGCCGGGGTGGCGGGCCCGGGTCGGGCAGTTCGATGGTCTGCACCTCTCCGGCGTCCAGAACCTCCGCGCCCGGGTGCGGCTCGTCGGAATAGATGGTGTTGCCCTGCTCGTCCACCCACTTGTAGACCTCGGCCTGGGCTGCCGCAAGCAGGAAAAACGCCAGTACAACAACGAGAAATCGATTCATGCCTTCGAGCATAACGAAGGCCCGACAGGGGCACAAGGCAAAAAAAAGCCCCCTTCCGGGGGCTTCAATGTGCTTTGCGGAAATGCTCAGACGCTGTAGTAGAGGTCGAACTCGACCGGGTGTGTGGTCATGCGCAGTCGTGTGACTTCCTCCATCTTCAGCGCGATGTAACCGTCGATGGCATCGTCGGTGAACACGCCACCGGCCGTCAGGAAGCTGCGATCGGCATCGAGTGCATCGAGCGCCTGGTCGAGGGCATGACAGACGGTGGGGATGGTCTTCTCCTCCTCGGGCGGCAGGTCGTAGAGGTCCTTGTCCATGGCCTCGCCCGGGTCGAGCTTGTTCAGGATCCCGTCCAGGCCGGCCATCATCAGGGCGACGAAGGTGAAGTAAGGGTTGCCGGAGGCATCCGGGAAGCGCACCTCGATCCGGCGGCCCTTGGGGCTCGACACCCAGGGGATGCGGATGGAGGCCGAGCGGTTGCGGGCCGAGTAGGCGAGCATGACCGGAGCCTCGAACCCGGGCACCAGCCGCTTGTAGCTGTTGGTTGAGGCGTTGGCGAAGGCGTTGATGGCACGGGCATGCTTGAGGATGCCGCCGATGTAGTGCAGCGCGGTTTCGGACAGCCCGCCGTACTTGTCGCCGGCAAACAGGTTGGTGCCGTCCTTGGACAGCGACTGGTGCACGTGCATGCCGCTGCCGTTGTCACCCACCAGCGGCTTGGGCATGAACGTTGCCGTCTTGCCGTAGCCGTGGGCCACGTTGTGCACCACGTACTTGAGGATCTGCAGCGAGTCGGCGCGCTTGACGAGCGTGTCGAAGCGGGTGCCGATTTCGCACTGGCCGGCGGTGCCGACCTCGTGGTGATGCACCTCGGTCATCAGGCCCATGCGCTCCATGATCTGGCACATGGTGGCACGCACGTCCTGCAGTGAATCCACGGGCGGAACCGGGAAATAGCCGCCCTTGACGCCCGGGCGATGCCCGATGTTGCCATCCTCGAACACCTTCTCGGAACTCCAGTCGGCCTCCTCGGAATCGATGCTGTAGAAGGCGCCCTGCATGTTCGCACCCCAACGCACGCCATCGAACACGAAGAACTCGGGCTCGGGCCCGAAGAACGCGGTGTCGGCGATACCGGTGGATTTCAGGTAGGCCTCGGCTCGCTTGGCCACCGAACGCGGATCACGCTCGTAGCCCTCACCCGTGGTGGGCTCCAGGATGTCGCAGCGGATGATCACGGTCGGATCCTCGAAGAAAGGATCCATGACGGCGGTGGAGGCATCGGGCATGAGAATCATGTCCGACTCGTTGATGCCCTTCCACCCGGCAATGGAGGAGCCGTCGAACATCTTGCCCTCTTCGAAGAAATCGGCATCGATCGAGTGCGACGGCACGGTGACATGCTGTTCCTTGCCCTTCGTGTCGGTAAAGCGCATGTCGACGAAGTCGACATCTTCGTCCTTGATCATCTTCAGTACGTCTTCAGCGGACATCTCCACTCCTCCAAAAGCATTGGGTACGGTTCGTAGGTTTTTTTACCGGTGCACCTGGGCAACCATCCAGGGTCGGTGCAAGCCCTGTGCCAAGCGAAGATTCAAGGGGTTGCGCGGTGCATGCCCGGAAACAGGGCATTTAACGCACCACATTAAAGCGTTTGCTTTCAGCCTCGCCCCATTGTAGTGCATTAATTCCAGTCAGCGGGAAATCCCCGTTCCCCGGCCGACAGGGCGGCCAGCGGCTCACGCTCGCGAATCAGCGCGAAGCGGCCATCCTGGACAAGCACCTCGGCGGCGCGAGGGCGGGAATTGTAGGTGGAGCTCATGGCGAAGCCATAGGCGCCGACGTCGCGCACGGCCAGCAGGTCCGCCTCCTGCACGGCCAGCTCCCGGTCCAGCGCGAGAAAATCGCCGCTTTCGCAGACCGGCCCGACCACGTCACACGTCAATGCCGCCGCCGGGGCATCGCGGCGAACCGGTTCGACCCGGTGAAATGCCTCGTACAGGGACGGGCGCATGAGATCGTTCATGGCCGCGTCCACGACCACGAAATTGCGCCGCTCGCCACGCTTGACGTACTCGACCCGGGTCAACAGAACCCCCGCGGGCCCGACGATGGAGCGGCCCGGCTCCAGCACGATCTCCAGCGGCCGCGAGCCCACGGCGGCACGGATGACCGCGGCGTAGTCGGCCACGGCGGGGATGCGCTCGTCGGCATAGCGGATCCCGAGGCCGCCGCCCACATCCAGGCAGGGCACCACCAGGCCATCATCGGCCCAGGCATCCACCAGCGCCACGACCCGGGCCACGGCATCGCCGAAGGGCGCGGTCTGGGTAAGCTGTGAGCCGATATGGCACCCCAGGCTGACCAGTTGCAGCTCCGGCCGCGCGGTGATCATGTCCCGTGCCGCGGCCACGTCGGCCATCGACAGGCCGAACTTGGATTCCTTGAGACCGGTGGCAATGTAGGGGTGGGTCTGCGGATCGACCTCCGGATTGACCCGCAGGCCGACGGGTGCCCGCAACTGCCGATGGGCAGCAACCTGCGCGATGCGCGCCAGTTCCGGCAGGGATTCAACATTGAACTGGCGCACGCCGGCCTGCAGCGCCCGATCGATCTCGGCGGTGGTCTTGCCGACGCCGGCGAAGACCACCCGGCTGGCCGGCGCGCCGGCCGCCAGCACCCGCTCCAGTTCACCCACGGAAACGATGTCGAAACCCGAGCCCAGCCGTGCCAGCAGTTCCAGCACCGCGCGGTTGGTGTTCGCCTTCACGGCATAGCACACCAGGTGGGCCAGGCCGGCGAAGGCCTCGTCGTAGGCCTGCCAGGCGGCGCGGATCATGCTGGCGGAGTACACGTACACGGGGGTTCCCGTGGCCGCGGCGATGGCATCCAGGGCCACGCCCTCGACGGCCAGCGTATTGCCCTGGTAGGCGATCACGTGGCGATCAGGCAGTACCGCCCTGCGCGGGGATTTCCCGGTCAGCGGTCTCGGTCTCGCTACGGTACAAATCGCCCTTCTGCCCGCAGGCAGTGAGCAGCACCAGGACAAGCGCCAGAAGCGCTGCCGTGCAGCAGCGGGAGGCATTGTTGACGAAGCGGCCCATAAGGCCGCGCAGAATACCACGCGCCCGGGCAGTCATGATGGCTCAGCCACCGGCTGCGCGCCGGCCACCGCGACGGCCACCACCGCCGCCGCCACCACTGCGCGAACGCCCGCCGCCCGGGCGTCGCTCGCGGTTGCCACCGCCACCCTTGGGGCGAATCGGCTCCACCAGCAGTTCCTCGGGAACGATTTGCGAGGGTATCTTCCGGTCGATGTATTTCTCGATCTCCACCAGCGAATAGACCCACTCCTCGCAGGCGAAGGAAATCGCGTCGCCGGATTCACCGGCGCGGGCCGTACGGCCGATGCGATGGACGTAGTCCTCCTCGTTCTGCGGCAGATCGTAATTGATGACGTGGGAGACCTCGGGGATGTGCAGGCCGCGCGCGGCCACGTCGGTGGCGACCAGCATCGCCAGCCTGCCATCGGCGAACTCGGCGATCAGTCGCTGGCGCTTCTTCTGCGGCACGTCGCCGGTCAGGCAGGCCGCGTTGAAACCATTGGCCAGCAGGTAGGCTTCAATGCGCTCGGCCGCCCGCTTGGTATTGACGAAAATCAGCGTGCGCTCCGGGGTTTCCTTCTGCAGCACGCCGATGAGCAGCTTGATCTTGTCGCGGCTCTCGACGTGGTAGAGCATCTGCGTGACCGCATCGGCAGTGACATTGGCGGATTTCACCACCACGGCCTCGGCGTCGTTCATGTGCTCGTAGGCCAGTTCGTGCACGCGCTGGCCGAGCGTGGCCGAGAACAGCATGTTCAGGCGTTCCTCGGGCGGCGGCATTCGCCGCAGCAGGTAACGCACGTCCTTGATGAAGCCGAGATCGAACATGCGGTCGGCCTCGTCCAGCACCACCACCTCGATGGCCTTCAGGTCGAACACGCCCTGCTTGAAGTAATCGATGATGCGCCCGGGCGTGCCGATGAGGATGTCCACACCCTCCTCCAGCGTGTTGCGCTGCTTCTCGTAGTCGATACCGCCGTAGGCAAGCCCCAGGGTCAGGCCCGTGCCTTCGCTCAGGACCACCGCGTCGCTGTGGATCTGGATGGCGAGCTCGCGCGTCGGCGCCAGGCACAGCGCGCGCGGCTGCGTGGCCTTCGTTCGCCGGGGCTCGTGGTTCAGGAGCCGGTTCATCAGGCCGAGCAGGAAAGCGGCAGTCTTGCCGGTGCCCGTCTGCGCCTGGCCGGTGACGTCGCCGCCGGCGAGCACACGTGGCAGGGTCTCGGCCTGGATGGGGGTGCAGTGGCTGAAGCCGGCCTTCTCCAGGCCGGCCATCAGTGCCGGGTGCAGCCCGAGGCTGTCGAAGCGGATGTCGGTGAGGTGCTGATCGTCCGCCATGTCAGCGGACTCCGTGGCCGGGGGCGCGGAGCGCACGGGCGGAAACCGGCGCGGTGCCGGCGGCAGGGTAATCGGGGTGACGGTATCGTCCAGGCATCAGGTCTCCAGTGGCCCGCCTCGAACACGGCAGGCTTGCAATGGCGTCGTGGTTCATCTGAAAATGCAGGTTCGCATAAACATATGATATCAGGAGAATCACTGCACCATGGCCGCAAACACGGTTGAAGTCACCGACGAGAGCTTCGACGAGGAAGTTCTGAAATCGGACCTGCCCGTCCTGGTGGACTACTGGGCGGAATGGTGCGGGCCCTGCAAGATGATCGCGCCGATCATCGATGAAGTCTCGGCCGAATACGGCGATCGCCTGCGGATCGCCAAGCTGAACATCGACGACAACCCCATGACGCCGCCGAAATTCGGCATCCGCGGCATCCCCACGCTGATGCTGTTCAAGGATGGCAACGTGGCGGCAACCAAGGTCGGCGCGATGTCCAAATCCCAGCTCACGGCCTTCATCGACAGCAACATCTGAACCCCGGAAACACCGGTTTCGTGCTGCCTGCCGCCGCTGGACGCGGGCCTGAAACCTGTGTAGTCTGAAGCGAATAAGTCGGAATTTATAAGAACAAGCCTTCCCAGGCTGGTCTGAACAACCCTTAACTGAATCCCTGTTAGCCGTCGCCGCGGGTCTTCGCGCGCGATCCCCAACCCATATCCGCCCCCCATTCGAGTTCCTGCGCCTATGAATCTGACCGAACTCAAGCAAAAACCCGCCTCCGAACTGGTTGCCATCGCCGACAAGATGGGCCTGGACGGCGTCGCCCGGTCCCGCAAGCAGGATGTCATCTTCGGCATCCTCAAGGCCCATGCCAAGAAGGGCGAGGACATCTCCGGCGACGGGGTACTCGAAATTCTCCAGGACGGCTTCGGATTCCTGCGCTCGGCCGACAGTTCCTACCTGGCCGGACCCGACGACATCTACGTCTCGCCCAGCCAGATCCGGCGTTTCAACCTCCGCACCGGCGACACCATTGCCGGCAAGATCCGCCCCCCGAAGGACGGCGAGCGCTACTTCGCGCTGCTCAAGGTCAGCGAGATCAACTACGAGCCGCCGGAGAACGCCAAGAACAAGGTCCTGTTCGAGAATCTCACGCCGCTGTTCGCGCAGGAACGCCTGCAGCTGGAAATCGGCAACGGCACCACCGAAGACCTCACCCCGCGCGTCATCGAACTCATCGCGCCCATCGGCAAGGGCCAGCGCGCGCTCATCGTCTCCCCGCCCAAGGCCGGCAAGACCATGATGCTGCAGTCGGTGGCCCAGTCGCTCGCGGCCAACCACCCGGAGTGCTACCTCATTGTGCTGCTCATCGACGAGCGGCCGGAGGAAGTCACCGAGATGGAGCGTTCGGTACGCGGCGAAGTCGTCGCCAGTACCTTCGATGAACCGGCCAGCCGGCATGTGCAGGTGGCCGAGATGGTCATCGACAAGGCCAAGCGCCTGGTCGAGCACAAAAAGGACGTCATCATCCTGCTCGACTCCATCACCCGCCTGGCGCGCGCCTACAACACCGTGGTGCCGTCATCGGGCAAGGTGCTCACCGGCGGTGTGGACGCCAATGCCCTGCAGCGGCCGAAGCGCTTCTTCGGCGCGGCGCGCAATATCGAGGAAGGCGGCAGCCTCACGATCATCGCCACCGCGCTCATCGATACCGGCTCGCGCATGGACGAAGTCATTTTCGAGGAGTTCAAGGGCACCGGTAACAGCGAACTGCACCTGGACCGCAAGATTGCCGAGAAGCGCGTGTTCCCGGCCATCAACATCAACCGCTCCGGCACCCGCAAGGAAGAGCTGCTGACCGATCCGGACGAGCTGCAGAAGATGTGGATCCTGCGCAAGCTGCTGCACCCGATGGACGAGATTGCCGCGATCGAATTCCTGCTCGAACGCCTCAAGGCGACGAAGAACAACGCCGAGTTCTTCGACGCCATGAAACGCTGACCGCCGCACCGCGCACGCGGCACGCCAGTCGCCGCGTCGTCCTTACCCCGGCGGCCACGTGAACGAACGGCCGCCGAGCACGTGTACATGCAGGTGGAACACCGTCTGCCCGACCGCGGCACCGTTGTTGACGAC
>CAYGQN010000058.1:0-15635 GCA_964351795.1 uncultured Gammaproteobacteria bacterium | reverse complement strand
GCAGGCGCTGCCGGTTCGCCAGGTGCCGGGACAGCGGACAGCGCTGGCGGCTGTGCAGGCCGGGCCCGGTGCCGGCCGACCCCGCGGGGCCGCTGCAGGCATGGCCCGCGGCGGTCTGCACCTGAGGATGGTTAAAGCACGTTGGGATGGTGCCGGAGAGAGGAATCGAACCTCCGACCTACTGATTACGAATCAGTTGCTCTGCCGACTGAGCTACTCCGGCGCGGGGTCGCGATTATAGGCCGAAAATCCGCTGGTTGGGAGCCTTCGGGGCAAATCAGCCGCGGCTGTTGCGCACGCGGACGATGACTTCCACGCCGCAGGCCTCGGTGCCCTCGGGCAGGGCCGGCAGGCGCTCGATGGCCACGGCCTGCGGGTCGAAATCGGCGAGCTGGCCGTTGTCGATGTTGTAGAAATGATGGTGGGGCCGGGTGTTGGAATCGTAGAAGGTGCGGGTCGGGTCGATGATGACCTCGCGCAGCAGGCCCTTGCGGGCGAACAGGCCGAGCGTGTTGTACACGGTGGCCTTCGACACCGAGTTGCCACGCGCCTGCAGTTTCTCAAGCACTTGATCTGCCGACAAATGCTGGTCTTTTGCCAGCATCAGGCCGGCGATGTCCAGCCGCTGTGGCGTTGGCATGATGCCATACGATGCCAGCGTCGCCTCGAGGTCGCTCGTGTGCTCGGTCACGGGAATCACCACGCATTTGTCTCTGCCCTGGACTGATTCTAACCGACCCGCCCGGGGCCCGCGACCCCGGCCGCGCGGCGGTCGCGTGAACAAACGTGAGCGATCTCACAGGCTTCCGATAAGGGTGTCCGCCCGTCGGCCGGGACCTTCCGTTTGTCGCCGGCAATGGTGTGGACACTCACGCCGCCTGCTACAACCTGCAGTCATGAACAAACGCACGCAGAGTGGTTTCACCATCATCGAGCTGATGATGACCCTGGTCGTGGCCGCCATCATGCTCACGTTCGCGGTGCCCAGTATGCAGGCGATGGTCGCCAACAATCGCCTGACCACTGCCACGAACACGCTGGTGGGCGACTTCAACCTGGCCCGCAGCGAAGCCATCAAGCGCAACCGCAGTGCCTACATCACCGCGCTGAACCCGGTGGCGGCGAACGAATTCGGCGGCGGCTACCGCGTGTGGCTGGACCGTGACGACGACGCCACCTTCGATGCCGACGAGGAGGTCCGCATCAGCCAGGGCGCACCGGGCGGCGTGACCATCGACAGCGTCGGCGGATTGAACCAGATCGAATACCTGCCGGATGGCACCGGCAACGGTCTCGCCGCGGCGGTGTTCAACATCTGCGATAACCGCACCGGGGAAAACGGCCGCCAGGTACAGATTTCCGTGGTCGGCCGCGTGGAAACCAACCGACAGTTCGCGTGCCCGTGATGCGCGCGCAGGTGAGCCATATGAATCGCATCCGCAGCTTCCGCCGCAGCCCCGGCCGGCAGGCCGGTTTCACCCTGCTGGAGGCCATGATCTCCTTCCTGGTGCTCGCCATCGGCCTGCTCGGCCTGGCCGGCCTGCAGGTACAGGGCATGCGCTTCAACACCGAGTCCTACGCCCGCAGCCAGGCCACCTTCCTCGCCTACGACATGCTCGAGCGCATGCGCCTGAACCGTGGCCAGGCCGCTACCTATGCCGGTGGCGACCCCGGCGGCGCCTGCGGTGGCGGCGGCAGCCTGGCCATGAATGATCGCATCTGCTGGCACCAGACCGTGGCCGCGACGCTGCCCGGTGGCACGGCCACCATCGTCAACGACGGACTCGACCGTTACACCATCACGATGAGCTGGATGGACATGAACAGCGGCCAGGTGCGCAACCAGACCTGGACGGCCTTGCTGCCACCGCCCTGAGCATGACTGGTGTGCGGGCAGGCAGGCCTGCCCGAACCAAACCGCAAGACGGACAAAGACCCTGATGAAAAGATTTCGACTCAACGCCGGGTTCAGCATCATCGAGATGATGGTCGCCATCGTCATCGGCCTGTTCCTGCTTGGCGGCGCCATCTCGATGCTGGTGACGAGCAAGCGCACCTACACCGTCCAGGACGACCTCGCGCGCATCCAGGAAAACGCCCGCTTCGCCATGGAGTTCATCGCCCGCGACATGCGCATGGCCGGCTACTTCGGCTGCGCGCACAACATCACCGAAGTGTTCAACCACGTGAATTCGGCGAGCGCCGGCGACGTGTTCGACACCCGCTTCCCCGTGGAGGGTTTCGAGCAGGGTGCCGTCGCCTGGCTGCCGTCGGGCAACAACAACAACCCGGGCATTGTCGCCGGCACCGATGCCATGACGGTGCGTTACCTCGAGCCGAGCAACATCTTCGTGACCAACAGTATGCCGCAACCCTCCGCCGTGCTGCAGATAACCCCCAACAACGGCCTGGAGCAGGGCGACATCGTTGCAGTCAGCGATTGCGCAAGCGCGGATATCTTCCAGATCAGCGGGCCGAACGGCAACGGGCCAAGCACCAACGGAATGGCTGTGCACAACACCGGTGCCGGAACCGCCCCGGGCAACAACTCGACGGCCTTCCCGTCCTGCCCCGGCGCGGCTTCGAACTGCTTTTCCAAGGCCTACGACGTTGACGCCCGCATCCTGCGACTGAACACCTTCCGTTACTACGTCGGCAACGATGCGGCGGGCAACCCGGCACTGTTCCGAGCCGCCCTGCAGCTGGACCCGGTGACCCGGACGGTCTCGCAACAACCCATCCAGCTCATCGATGGCGTGGAACACATGCAGGTGCAGTGGGGCGTCGACACCACCGGCAACCAGGTGCCGGACACCTACCTGGATGCCGACGGCGCCGCGGGCGGTGTGAACCTCGCCAACCCGGACGACTGGACCAATGTCATCGCCGTGCGGGTCTGGCTGCTGCTGCGCAGTGTCGACCCGATTGGCACCGACACCGACGCCCGCACCTACCAGGTCGGCGACCAGGTGCTCGGGCCCTTCAATGACCGCCGGCGCCGGCGCGTTTTCGCCACCACCGTTTTCATGCGCAACCTGCCCAACCTGGTGCGCTAGGAGTCCATTCATGAATCATTCGCCCGCATTCCGTCAGCGCGGTACCACGCTCATCGTGGCGATGGTGCTGCTGGTCGTCATGACGATGATCGGCGTGACCGCCCTGAACACCACCACGCTCGAGCAGAAGATGGCCCGCAACTCGCAGGAGCTCAACCGCGCCCTGCAGGCCGCCGAGGCGGGCATCGACATCGCCTTTGCCAACCCGGATGAATTCGACCTCACCGCCGACCGCGCCGGTAACACCGGCCTGGTGGGGGACTATGACTCCGGGTCGAATTACCTCGTGTCGTTCGTCAATTCCACGAATCCGCCGGTCGGTTCGCTGTACAGCGCGTCGAGCTTCGCCGCCTTCCATTTCGACATCCAGTCCGACGCTGGCAGCCGTGTCACCGATACCGGTGCACCGGCCGTGGACGTCGATGACACCGCCGCCATAGTGACGCTGCACGGCGGCGCCTACCAGATCGGACCGAAGCTCTGAACACCAGGGCAGGGAGCAAGCCATGAACATTCGCAGGAAGGGCAAACCGTTTTTCTCGTCGATGCTGCTCGGCATTCTCGCCGGCTTCCCCGGCATCTCGGCCGCCGACGACACCGAAATCTACCTGGGCAGCGATGCGCTGCTGGGCAACCAGCGCCTGGTCCGGCCGAACGTGCTGTTCCTCCTGGATACCTCCGGCAGTATGTCCTCGTTCGTCAGCGGCACCGGCATGGACCGCCTGGACAACATGAAGCTGGCGCTCAACACCATCCTGGACCAGTCGAACAACATCAACGTCGGCCTGATGCGGTTCACCGACCCGGGCGGGCCGATCCTGTTCCCTGTTTCCAACATCAATGCTGATGTGCGCGACATTGAGGGGGGCAACGATTCCCCTGGCGGGGCCGACATTTTCAAGCCGGTGGCGCCGGCCAGTGCCGATGACGCCAGCCAGGTGATCTCCGCACCGAATCTGAATGACGGGCCGGTGTACCTCGGCGAGCCCCTGATCGCCTTCGGCCAGAGCCTGGCCGTCAACAACCAGACCACGGTCGTCGTGCGCACGGAGGACAACAACGACACGGCCGAGGAGCGCGTCTCCGACGGCGCCAACATCACCGGCACCTGGATGCAGTTCCAGCCCAACCAGATCGACGGCATCCGCTTCCAGGACGTGGAGGTGCCACCCGGCGCCACCATCCTGTCGGCCCGCATGTTCGGTAACGCGCCGGTGAATTTCACCAACAACAATGCGCTGACCATCCATTTCCGCGGCGAGGCCAACGGCGACGCCGATGCCTATTCCTTCGGCACCAACCAGGTGTCCAGCCGGCCGCGGACCGTGGCCAGCGTGGACTGGGTGAACCCCGAGCCGTTCTTCGCGGACGTGACCTATCCGAATAATGACCCGGCGCTGGACCTGGCGCCGATCGTGCAGGAGATCGTCTGCCAGGGGCAGTCCGTGTCGCCGGTGTGCCCGGGGCCGAACCCGCTGGGCGGGGACGGCCAGCCCTGGGACGACGGCAACGCCATGGCCTTCATCGTGGAGGCCACCAGCCCGTCCAACAACGCCCGCTCCTTCCGGACCCAGCTCGGCGCCGGCTCGACCGAGTACCGCAAGACCCGGCTGGAGATCACCTACGATGTCAATCAGCCGGCAGGCGTGAACCTGAACGGCCTGCGGTTCACCGATATCAGCATCCCGCAGGGCGCCACGGTGACTTCCGCCCGCATCGAATTCGTTGCCGCCGAGGACAGTGGCAGCGATTCCACGCCGCCGGTCTTCGCGATTCGCGGCCATACCTACGATGATGCACCGTCGTTCTCGGCGCTGACACCGAAGATCGGCGGCCGGCCCGCCACTACCGCGGAAGTCGTCTGGCAGGGCACCGACCTGCCGCCCTGGACGGCCGAGAGCGCCTATCGCACGCCGGACATCGCCCCGATCGTGCAGGAAATCGTCAACCAGCCCGGCTGGTGCGGCAACAATGCCATGTCCTTCGAGATTGAAAGCATCGCCGGCGATCCAAACGCGCGCGTCGCCTACAGCTCCGAGAACAACCAGGGCATGGCGCCGGTGCTGATCATCGACATCGACGAGAACTCCATCCCGGCCGGTGGCGGCTGCATCAACCAGGTGTTCAGCTCGCAGGTTGTGGACAGCGACGATGATGCAGAGGAGTTCACCTCCTTCGGCGGCATCTCGCTCGGCAGCTCCGACCTGAACATGCAGAGCTCGCAGCTCAACGGCTTCCGCTTCCGGGACATCAATATCCCGCAGGGCGCAACCGTTCTCGAGGCCGACATCACCTTCACCAGTGCCGACATCGACACCAACCCGTCGACCATCACTTTTTTCGGCGAGGATACC
The DNA here is from genome assembly GCA_964351795.1 of uncultured Gammaproteobacteria bacterium. Classification (GTDB taxonomy): domain Bacteria; phylum Pseudomonadota; class Gammaproteobacteria; order JADZEE01; family JADZEE01; genus CAYGQN01. Next base: position 10,225 of record CAYGQN010000058.1, on the reverse strand, counting down.
GATGACGCGGACCGGTTCACATCCTCCTCGCAGAACATCAGTTCGCGGCCACGCACCAGCGCGCAGGTCGCATGGAGTGCGCCGCCTTTCGAGAACCTCAGCCAGCCTTTCGTGACCAACGACCTCAGCCCCATCGTGCAGGAGATCGTCAATCGGGGCGGCTGGCGACGCGGCAACGACATGGTCATCATGCAGACCGCGTCCGGCGATGATCGCGAGGCAAAGTCCTTCAACAACAGTCCGGCGGAAGCCCCGGTCCTGCGCATCAAGGTGCAGTACGGTGGCGCGGTGATCCCGCCGGTCATCAAGACCGTGCGCGAGCGGCTGAAGGAAATCGTCGACGGGCTCGGCCACCAGGGCTTCACGCCACTGGTCGGCCAGCTCTACGAGGCCGCCCGCTACTACCGCGGTGAGGGGGTATTCCACGGCCGCCAGCGCTCGCACGATTTCTTCGGCCGAGCCAATTCACGGTTGAGCCATCCGGCGTCCTACACCGGCGGCACGCTGGTGCGCGAAGCCGGCTGCACGGACGACAACCTCAGCGATCCGGCCTGTTTCAGCGAGCGCATCGACGGCAATGCCACCTACATCAGTCCCATGGAAGTGGGCTGCCAGGCGAGCTACATCATCATGCTCACCGACGGCGAGGCCAACCACAACGCCAACGAGAACGGCGTGGACCATGGCCGCGGCGAGGTGGAATCCCTGGTCGGGGCCGGCAACTGCACCGGCACCACCGGCGAGCGCTGTGGCCGCGCACTGGCCGAGTTCCTCGCCAACGAGGACCAGCGCGGGGATCTCAGCGGCCCCCAGACCGTGAAGACCTACACCATCGGCTTCAACTTCAGCGGCCAGTTCCTGCAGGACGTGGCGGACCGGGGCGACGGCAGGTTCTACACCGCCACCAACGCGGCCGACCTTGCCGACGTCTTCCAGCAGATCCTGGTGGACATCCTGTCCCGGCCGACTTCCTTCGCAACGCCCTCGCTGTCGGTGAACGCCTTCAACAAGCTGTTCAACCGCAACGAGGTGTATTTCTCGCTGTTCGAGCCGTCATCGGCAACGCGGTGGCCGGGCAACGTCAAGAAATACAATGTCTGCGACCTCATCGAGTTCACCGGCTGCACCCTGGGTGAGATCCTGGATGCCTCCGGCACCTCGGCCATCGGTGTCGACAGCCGCATCCGCGACAGCGCCACCAGCGTCTGGAGCAACAGCACCGACGGCATCGAAGTCACCGAAGGCGGCGCGGCCGACGAAGTGCCGTTCTCGGCCTCACGCCGGGTGTACACCTACACGGGTGCAGACGAGCCCTCGGACGAAGCAATCACCACCGCGGCCAACCGGGTCGAGGACGTCAACAGCGATCTCACCAAGACACTGCTCGGTGACCCGCTGATGCCGGACGAGGAACGCACCAACCTCATCAACTGGATCCGCGGCCAGGACGTGGACGACGAGGATGGCGACGGCAACTTCGCCGAGGATCGGTTCAAGTTCGAGGATCCCCTGCATGCCAGCCCGGTGTCGGTGGCTTATGGCGGCTCTGATGCGGCCCCTATCGACAAGCTGTTCGCCCCCACCAATGGCGGCGGGCTCCGCTTCATCAATGCCGAGACCGGCGAGGAGGAATGGGTTTTCTTCCCGCAGGAAACGCTGGCACTGCAACCATTGTTGCGCGAGAACCCGGACGGGCCGCACGCCTATGGACTGGATCTCACGCCGTCCATCTGGACGCAGGACAACAACAACAATGGCATCATCAATGCCAGCGACGGGGACTTTGTCCGGGCATTCCAGGGCATGCGCCGCGGTGGCAACAACTACTACGCCATCGACGCCACGCCGGACTCGGGCAGCGTCTCTTCGCCGACCGCCACCGGTGAGGTATCGCCGAGGTACATGTACCGGATCACCGGCGGCTCGGCAGACTTCCCGTTCCTGGGGCAGACCTGGTCGCGACCGAACGTCACCCGCGTGCGCATGGGCCGGGGCAACCAGAACGAGGCCGTGCCGGTGCTCATCTTCGGCGCCGGCCACGATCCGTCGCTGGACAAGGAGTTCAACACCTCCACCCAGGGTAACGGCGTGTTCATCGTCGACGCCGAGACCGGTGATCCCATCGCCTCGATCGGCGGCCCGGGCTCCGGTGCCGGCCTCGAGGTGCCGGGCATGCAGTATCCCGTGCCCGCGGACCTCAGCCTGCTCGATTCCAACGGTGACGGTTCCACCGACCGCCTGTACTTCGGCGACCTTGGTGGCAACGTCTGGCGCATCGACCTGAACAACGAGCTCGAGCCCGGCGCTACCGGCAGCGATATCGGCATCGTCGGCAAGCTCGGGGATGTTTCTCTGTCGGCGGGCGTGGTGCCGGGCTTGCACATGGAGGAATCGCGCAAGTTCTATTCGGCGCCGGACGTGGTCCAGGTCGTGGATGCCCTGTTCAACGACGAGGCCCGTTACGACCTGGTGCTCATCACCAGCGGCAACCGGCCGGACCCGTTGAACGAGATCGTGCGCAACTCCCTGTTCGCGTTCCGGGATGTCGCGGTGACAGGGCTCAAGGACGACGACAACAACGGTATCGTCGACGCCGATGACCCGGACTTCCAGACCATCACCCGCAGCGACATGTTCGACGTCACGGACAACCCGTTCCAGACCACGCTGGATGGCAGTTTCGCGGACCCGGCAACGGCCCTGAGCGCCCTGCCGGACATGCAGGCCTCCAGTGGCTGGTTCATCGAACTGCGGGAGTCCAACGGTGACTGGATTGGCGAGAAGGGTCTTTCCAAGCCCATCACCCTGGCGGGCAAGCTGTTCTTCACGACCTATATCCCGGTCGTGGACGACAACCTCGCCGCGACCTGCCAGCTCTCGGAGGGCAGTGGCCGACTCTACGGCCTGAGCGTACTCAACGGAGCAGCCCTGTTCACGGACTGGAACAACGGCGGTGGCGTCAACCCGAACACGGCCGATCGCTACCAGGAGCTCGGCGGCGGTATTCCCTCCGACGCTGTGCCGATCTTCCAGAAGGAAGGCGTGACCATCATCGTCGGTACCGGTGGCGGTGGCGTGGTGGCAGACCCCGGGATTGCGCTGCCACGGGTACGAACCTACTGGTTCCAGGAGTAATCGGTGCCGCCGGCCACCCCGCACGGGCACTGTGCGGGGTGGGCTGGCCGGCAGTCGGTGGCGGGCGCTAGACTGCCATCCGCGCATCACAACAGGCCCGGGCACGGGCGGCACAGGCCGCACGACGCCAGGCAGGAGACCGAGCATGCAAGGCAATACACCAAGGCCCGCGGCGCCCGTTGGTCGGGCGGCCGGCGGCTTCACCCTCATCGAACTGATGATCGTGGTGGCCATCATCGGCATCCTGGCCGCGGTGGCGTACCCGAGTTACCGCGATTACATGGTGCGATCGCACCGTGCCGAGGCCCAGGCATTTCTGGCCGACGTGGCTGCCAGGCAGGAGACGTTCTTCTCCAACTGCAACACCTACACTGCCAACGTCACCCAACCGAACAACTGCTGCACGCCCGCGGCCAACTGCGGGCTGGGCTTCGGCTCGGCAACCTCGCAGAGCGGCTTCTACACCGCGAACATCGCGGCGGGGGCCACCGGCAACATCGCCACCAGTTTCTCGGCGACGGCAACGGCCATCGGCACCCAGGCTGCCGATGACGGCACCTGCCGGACGTTCACGCTGACCAACACGGCGGCGCGCAGCTCGACGAATGCCGGCGGCGCCAACCCCGCACCGCCGAACGACCCCTGCTGGCCCTGAGCCGGCTCGAAACCCGTTTGTGGATACCCGGGCGGGGACCCCGCCCGGGGCAGTTCTGACAGCGCGCAGCGCCGGCCTCAACCGGCCTCGCTGACCCGGCTCAACTCCCGCGGCAGCGAGAACACCACCTGCTCGCGCTTGCCCGGGGCCTCGGTGACGGTCTGGCCGCCCCACTCCCGCAGCCGCGCGACCACCTGCTCGACCAGGATTTCCGGGGCGGAGGCACCAGCGGTAACGCCGACACGCTTGCAGCCTTCCGTCCAGGCCCGCTGGATCTCATCGGCGTTGTCGATCAGGTAGGCCGGGATCCCCTGCTTCTCCGCGATTTCCTTGAGCCGGGTGGAGTTGGAACTGGTTTGCGAACCGACCACGAGCACGAGGTCGCAGTTGTCGACGATCTGCTTCACCGCGTCCTGGCGGTTCTGCGTGGCGTAGCAGATGTCCTCTTTCTTCGGCCCGTCGATGTCCGGAAAGCGCCGCCGCAGTGCATCGATGACCCGGGCGGTGTCATCCATCGACAGCGTGGTCTGGGTGACGTAGGCAAGAAAGTCCGGGCGCTTGACCTCCAGCTGCTCGACATCCTCCACCGACTCGATGAGATACATGCCGCCGATGCCGTCATTGCGGTTGTACTGGCCCAGCGTGCCTTCCACCTCGGGGTGGCCGGCGTGGCCGATGAGCACACATTCACGCCCTTCCATCTGGTAGCGGTCCACCTCCATGTGCACCTTCGTGACCAGCGGACAGATGGCGTCGTACACCCGCAGGCCGCGCCGCGCCGCCTCCTCGCGCACCTGCTTCGCCACGCCATGCGCGCTGAAGATGACGATGGCGTCGTCCGGTACTTCATCGAGTTCGTCGACGAACACCGCACCCTGGTCACGCAGCTTGTCGACCACGTACTTGTTGTGCACGACTTCGTGGCGCACGTAAACCGGCGCGCCGTAGATTTCCAGGGCCCTCTCGACGATGCCGATGGCGCGATCCACCCCGGCGCAGAAGCCACGTGGGTTGGCAAGCATGATTTCCATGAGATTCAAATCCTTCGGCCGGCTCAGGGCGACCGTTGCAGGTTCTTGGATGGCCCGGGATTGTAACGCAGCGCGGCTGGACGCTTAAGCGTCGCCGGCCGCACGGGGGCGAAACGAATCCAGCAGGAACAGCACCGCGCCCACCGTAATCGCCGAATCGGCCACGTTGAAGGCCGGCCAATGATGATGACGCCAGTACACGTCCAGAAAATCAATTACATGGCCAAAAACCACGCGATCAATAAGGTTACCGACGGCGCCACCCAGTATCAGCGCCAGGGCAACGGCAAGCAGGGCCTGCCCGGCCTGCAGGCGACGCAGCCACAGCACCAGCACCACGCTGGCCACCACGGCGAGGCCGGTGAACAGCCAGCGCTGCCAGCCCCCGGCGTCGCCGAGCAGGCTGAAAGCCGCGCCGGTGTTGAACATGAGCGTGAGGTTGAAGCCGGGCAGCACGGCAACGGGCTCGTGTGGGGCCAGGGACGTGTTGGCCAGCCACTTGGTGAGCTGGTCGAGCCCGATGACCAGCGCCGAGAGCCACAGGTATTTCATGTCATTCCCCGGTGGCCGGCTCAGCCGGCCTGCAACACCGCACGGACCGCGGCCGCGTCGGCCTCGACCTGCCGGCACAGGCGCGCGAACGCATCAACGTCGCAGCCCCCGGCCATCTGCTCGATGAACTCAACCTGCACGTAGGCGCCGTGACAGGCCGGCGAGAAGTCGAACAGATGGGCCTGCAGCAGCGCCTGCGCGGCAACCCTGTCCTCGGTGCCAGCCATCCGCACCAGGCTGGCCAGCGGCGCGCCCGCGAGACCATGGACGCGGGCTGCGAAGATACCGCTGAGGGCACGGCCGTGGCGGTGCAGGCCGATGCTGATGGTAGGCGGGCCGTCACCATCGGAAGCCGGCCCGCCATGGATGACTCGCCCGCTGATGGCGTAGTTGCGACCCAGCAGTCGTGCCGCACCGGCCAGGTCGCCACTGCCAAGCAGGGCCCGCACGCGGGTGCTGCTGATGCGCTCGCCATCCAGGCTGACGGTGTCGGCCCGGATGAGTTCGAAGCCGCGATCCGAGGCGATACCGGAAAGCAGGCTGAAATCCCCGGCCCGTGCGCGCCCGAAGCGGAAATCATCGCCGATGACCAGCGCCCGCACGGCCAGCCCCTCGACAAGCAGGGTATTCACGAAAGCCACCGGCGACAGCGCCGAGAGGGTGTCATTGAACCGGATGCACAGCACGCGGTCCACGCCGTAGTGCAGCAGCCAGTGCACCTTCTCGCGCAGGCGCATCAGGCGCGCCGGTGCGGCCGCGCCTTCGAAGAACTCCCGCGGCTGCGGCTCGAACACGATGGCGACCGTCGGCACGCCGAGGCGTTCACCGGCCGCGCGCAGCTGGGTGATGATGCGCTGATGGCCCTTGTGCACACCGTCAAAGTTGCCGATGGTGGCCGCGCAGCCGCGGTGCTCGGGTCGGATGTTGTAGAGATCGCGGATCAGTTTCATGGCAATGACAGCTGCGGCGCGCGCGGCGCCGCCTCATTATAAACAGACGCGCGAGGCTCAGTCGGCGCTGTCGGCGCCGCGAATCTGCTGCATGCGCAGGCCGAGCACCAGCGCCGAGAGGGTGTAGACGAGCATACCGCCGACTACAGCCACAGTGATGCCGATGGCGCGCTGCGATGCCGACCAGGCCAGCCAGGTGGCAAGCTCCGGCAACTGCCAGCGCAGGAGCCCACCCATCATCACACTGGCCAGGGCGACGCGCAGCAACAGCAACGCCCAGCCGGGCTGCACCACCAGCGCGCCGCAGCGGCGCAACAGCCAGAACAGGGCACCGGCGTTGATGCAGGCCGCCAGCGCGGTTGCCAGCGCCAGGCCCGCGTGCGCCATGGGCCCGACCAGCAGCAGGTTCAGCGTCAGGTTGGCAAACATGGCCACCAGGCCGACCTTGACCGGCGTGCGCGTGTCCTGGCGCGAGTAGAAGCCCGGCGCCAGGACCTTCACGAAGGAGAAGCCGATGAGCCCCAGCGCATAGGCCTGCAGGCTCCAGGCAGCCATGTGGACATCGTGGCTGGTCATCTCGCCATAGAAGAACAGGGTGCCGATCAGCGGGCCGGCCAGCACGAACAGGCCGGTGGCCGCCGGCAGCACGATGATGAGCGTCAGCCGCAGCGCCCAGTCCAGGGTGGCGGCGAACTGGGCCGTCTCGCCACGGCTGTGCCGCGAGGACAGGCCCGGCAGGATGACGGTCGCCAGCGCGATGCTGAAAATCCCCAGCGGGAACTCCACCAGCCGGTCCGAATAGTACAGCCAGGACACGCTCCCGCTGACCAGGAACGAGGCCATGATGGTGTCGATCACCACGTTGAGCTGCGACACCGACGCCCCGAACAAGGCCGGTACCATCAGGCGCCCGACCTGGCGCACCCCCGGGTCCCGCGGCCGGAAGGTCGGCCGGGGCAGCAGGCCCTCGCGGGCCAGCGCCGGCAACTGCAGCAGCAACTGCGCGAGACCGGCGGCGAACACGCCCCAGGCCAGCGCCTTGACCGGCACGGCCAGCCGCGGCGCGAGCAGCAGCACCGCCAGGATGAGCGAGATGTTCAGCAGCACCGGGGTGATCGCCGGTATGGCAAAGCGACCGAAGGTATTGAGCACGCCACCGGCCAGGGCCGTGAGCGAGATGAGCGCCAGGTAGGGAAAGGTGATGCGGACCATGTCCGCGGTCAGGCCGAGCTGGGCGGGGCTGTCGGCAAACCCGGGCGCGAAGATGTAGACCAGCGCGGGCGCGGCCAGGGCACCGAGCAGGCTCACGGCCGTGACCGCCAGGCCCAGGACGCCGGCCATGCTGGCCACCAGCGCACGCACCGCGTCGGGACGGCGCTCCCGGTATTCGGCCAGCACCGGCACGAAGGCCTGCGCGAAGGCGCCCTCGGCGAAAAAGCGCCGGAACAGGTTGGGGATGCGGAATGCCACGAAGAAGGCATCGGCGGCGCTGCCGGCGCCGAAACCCCAGGCAATCACGATATCCCTGGCGAAGCCGGAAATGCGCGAAACCAGGGTCATCTGGCCCACCAGGGCGGCGGATTTGAACAGGCGCCGGCTCACTGGCCGGGCCCCGGCGCGCGATAATTGACAAACACCCCCATGATCAGCATAGTTACGCGCCTTTTCGCCCGCAGATTAATTAACGGAGAGTACGTTTGGCCAACATCGCTTCAGCGCGCAAGCGCGCCATCCAAAACGAAAAGCGCCGCAAGCATAACGCCAGCCGCCGCTCGCTGCTGCGCACGCAGATGAAAAAGGTGAGAACCGCCCTTGAGCAGGGTAATGCCGATGCTGCGCGCGAGGCGATGAAAACCGCCGAGCCGCTGCTCGACCGGCTGGCCCGCCGCGGCCTCATCCACAAGAACACCGCCGCGCGGAACAAGCGCTCGATCGCTGCCCGCCTGCGCGCGCTGGGTTAAGCAACCCGCGAAGCCTGTATCCGCCTGTCGCGCCCGGTGCGCGGCAGGCGGCATTCCCGTCTGCCTCAATTCCATTTGCTGCTGAGCCGGCCTTCGGCGCGCGCCGGCGGCCTCATTGCGTGTCGACCGCGGCCGCGTTCGTGACCTGCGTGTTGAAACCGCCGACGGTGGCATTACCGGCCCGGCATCAACGGGCAGGGCACTGCCTCAGAACACCACCAGGTTGTCGCGGTGAATGAGCTCCGGCTCATACACGTAGCCGAGCTGCGCCTCGATATCGCGGCTCGGTAGCCCGCGGATGGCGCGCGTCTCGGCGGCCGAGTAATTGATGAGCCCGCGGCCCAGTTCGCGCCCGTCCGCACCCCGGCAGATCACCAGTTCACCGCGCTGGAAGTCGCCGCCGACCCCGGTCACGCCCACGGCCAGCAGGCTGCGGCCGTGTTCGCGCAGGACACGCTCCGCCCCGGCATCCACGCTGATCTCCCCCGCCGGCTTCAGGCCGCCGGCAAGCCACTGCTTGCGCGCGGCGATGCGCCCGGCCGGGGGGCGGAACAGCGTGCCGACTTCCTCGCCACGGACGGCGTCGCCAATGACCCCGGTGCGGGTCCCGTTGGCGACCAGGGTGACGGTGCCCGAGCGTGCGGCCAGGGCCGCCGCCCGCACCTTGGTGCGCATGCCCCCGCGCCCCAGTGCACCACCGTCACCGGCACAGGCATCCAGGGCCGGATCCCCGGCCACGGCATCGCTGACCAGGCGGGCAGCGGGGTTGCGGCGCGGATCGGCCGTGAACAGGCCATCGATGTCCGTGAGGATCACCAGGATGTGCGCCTCGACCAGGTTGGCGACCAGCGCAGCCAGGGTATCGTTGTCGCCAAAGCGGATCTCGTCGGTCGCCACGGTATCGTTCTCGTTGATGACCGGGATGACACCCGCGCCCAGCAGGGTCGTGAGCGTGCTGCGGGCATTGAGATAACGGCGCCGGTCGGAAAGATCCTCGTGGGTAAGCAGGATCTGCGCGGTGTGCAGGCCGTGCTGCTGGCAGGCGCTCTCGTAGGCCTGCACCAGCCCGGTCTGGCCGACGGCGGCAGCCGCCTGCAGCTGGTTGAGGGCGTGCGGGCGCGTGCGCCAGCCCAGCCGCACCATGCCCTCGGCAATCGCGCCAGAGCTGACGATGAGCACCTCGCAGCCACCCGCCCTCAGGGCTGCCGCCTCGGCCACCCAGCGCTCGATGGCGGCCTGGTTGATACCGCGGCCCTCGTCGGTCACCAGCGCACTGCCGAGCTTGAGCACGACGCGGCGGCAGTCGCGCAGAAGCTCAGAACGTGTCGTCGTCATCATCATCGTCGTCGTTGCCCGCGACCAGCCCCGAATCGTCCAGCTCGACAGCATCGGTTGCCACCGGCGGCGCCGGCAGTTCCGGCAGCGCCTGCCAGATGGCGCCCATCAGTTCCCGGCAACCCGCGCCACTGTGCGCCGACACCACGTGCACCGGCCCTTCCCAGCCGAGCCGGGCGACGATATCGGCAACCGCCGGCGCGACGTCGTCGGCCGGCAGCACGTCGATCTTGTTGAACACCAGCCAGCGCGGGCGCTGCGCCAGGGTCGGGTCGAACTCGTGCAATTCCGCCTCCACGGCCTGGAAATCAGCGGCCGGATCGGCCCCTTCCAGCAGCACCGCCGACAGGTCCACCATGTGCAGGAGCAGGCGTGCGCGCTGCAGGTGCCGCAGGAAGCGCACCCCCAGGCCGGCACCACCGGCCGCACCCTCGACCAGCCCCGGCAGGTCGGCAATCGTGAAACTGTCGCCGGGCCCCATGTCCACCACGCCGAGCACCGGGTAGAGCGTGGAGAACGGGTAACCGGCCACCTTCGGGCGTGCTGCCGACACCTGCCGCACCAGGGATGACTTGCCGGCGTTGGGCATGCCCATCACGCCGACGT
>CAYGQN010000057.1:0-15641 GCA_964351795.1 uncultured Gammaproteobacteria bacterium | reverse complement strand
GGAACGCGCCCGCCGGGGCACGGGCACCGGCTCACGCCCATCGCCGGGGCGAGCGACTGATGCGGCGGCGGGCGTGGCGGCAGGCCAGCGGGGCCACCGGCGGGCGCGTTCCCCGGCCCGCGGCCCGCAGCGGCGGGGGCCACGACCCTGGGCTCAGGGTTGCAGCCGCTCGATCACCTCGTCGGTGTTCATCACGTCGCCGAACTGCTGGATGATGTTCTCCAGCGTCGCCAGGTGCTCGCGGTCGGACAAGGCCGCGCAGCAGTCCTCCACCAGCACCACCTTGAAGTCCATGTCGAAGGCATCGCGCGAGGTCGTCTCGCAGCAGATGTTGGTCTTGGTGCCGGCAATCAGCAGGTACTCGATGCCGCGGCTGCGCAGCACGCGCTCCAGTTGCGAGGCGCTCGGCGCCAGGCAGCTGTAGCGGTTCTTGGTGATGAAGTCATCTTCCGGTCGGGTGTCGAGATCCTTCCACAGCTCGGTGCCTTCGGCGCCCGGCGCCATGTAGGCCATGGTGCGCTCGCGCACCTCGGCGGCGACGATGTAGTCGAAGAAGTTCGACCAGTCGCTGCGGCCGTTACGGTTGTCGAAGGCGCTGACGATCCACACCACCATGCCGCCGCGGCTGCGCATCTCCTCGGCCAGGCGATTGATGTTGCCGCAGATGTCGCGCGACAGTGGCACTTCCACCGGCGCCCCGGGCGCGCAGAAGGCCTTCTGCATGTCGATGACCACGAAGGCGGCCCTGGTGGCGTCGATCTCGTCGAACAGGTGAACGCGGCCGCGTCGGGCAACGAGGCGCTCGCGGATGTCATCGCTGATGGTGACCTGGTGCATGGCTGTTCCTCTCAGGCTGCCTGGTGACGGCCGGCGGCCTGTGCGCCGCCGTCGCCGATGATGTCTTCAAGTGGCGGATCGCCGGGCATGGCGACCTCGGTGTCGAGCTGGCTGTAGCAGGCCGGGCAGAAGCGCTCGCGCAGCAGCAGCGCTTTCGAGCCCGTGTACACGGGCAGCAGGTCCGACAGCGGCCGCTCGCGCAGGACGCTGGCGGCCTTCCACGCGCCCGGACCCTGCTGCAGCACGTAGTCGCAATGCGCGCAGTGCACCCGCAGGGCCTCGCCTTCGCCGCGCACTTCCAGCGCATGGGCCGGTGACCGTGACCCGGGCGAGCGTGCCGGCGGCTCGCCGTCGCCGCGGGTCTGGCGCAGTTCCTGGCGCAGGGCAGCAGTGGCGTCGGCATCGAAGCCGGCATCGGCATCGTTCAGCACGACGCCGTACACCGCCCGCGCGGCATGCGCGGACGTCAGGCCGCCGCCCACGTCGGCAACCACGGCCGCGGGCGTTCGGGCCAGCGGATCACCGAAGCCGCCGCCGCCGTTCCAGCGCACGTACAGGCTGTCCTCGCCCATCAGCGGGAACACGCCCCAGTCCACCACCTGTCGATCCCCGGCCACGGCCTTGCCGGGCACCAGGCGCTCGTCCTCGCTGGCCCCCTCGCGCAGCCACAGGTAGGCGTTCGGCGCACCCGGGTAGCCGCCGGCCAGGCCGTCGCTCATCGGGTACTGCGAGCCCTTCCCGGACACCACGTAGTGGATGCCGCCATCGGGTGCGCCGTGCGGCGTGAATGCCAGTTCCATGCCGGCACCGCCGCGGTACTGGCCCGCGCCGCCGGAGTCCGGCACCAGGCGCCGGTACAGGTAGCGGATGGGGAACATGTTCTCCACGGTTTCCACGTTGGCCATACGAGAGATGGGGTTGGGAATTTCGCCGCCCACGTCCACGCCGTCGCGGGTGAGGCGCCCGCCGCCGGAGCCGGCGAAGGTCTCGGTGAGAATGCCGATGGCGTCCGAGCCGTGCTGGTTGCGCCCGAACAGGAACACGGCGAAATGGTTGGCGTGCCAGACGGCCGTGGCCTCGTCGCGGTACTTGTCGCTGGCGGCCAGCATGCGGCCAATGGTGGCGCAGGCGGCATTGTTGACCGACTGGATGGCGCCCACGGTGGCCACGGAGACCGGCGCCGGGCGGGTGCAGTTCACCACCGTGCCCTCCGGGGCGATCATGGTGATGGGTTTGATCACGCCCTCGTTCCAGGTGATGTCGTAGCACAGCAGCGGGAACAGCGGCGCGAACAAGCCGCCGAGGGATGCCCACTTGGTGCAGTTGATGGCGTAGGCGCTCTGCGGGCTCGAGCCGCTGAAGTCGAACACCAGTTCATCGCCGTGCTTGCGCATGGTGAGGCACACGCGGTAGGTCTCACCGCCGGCGCTGAGGTACTGGCGCGACTGCCACTGGCCATCCGGCAGCTCGGCAAGCCGTGCGCGCAGGAGGGTTTCGGACTGCTCGATGAGGGTCTTGCAGGCCGCGTCCACCGTCGTGCGCCCGTACTTGTCGATGAGCGCGCGCATGCGCTCGCCAGCCACGTTGTTGCAGGCGATCATCGAGGACATGTCCAGCGCCACCATCTCGGGCCGGCGCACCATGTTCATGAAGGTGTCCATCACGTCCTGGTTGAGCACGCCGGCGCGCACCAGGCGCAGGCCGGGCGAGCTGAAGCCCTCGATGTAGATGCTGTCGGCATCCGGGCAGAAGCCGCCGGGGTTCTTGGCGCCGATGTCGTACACGTGCACGAAGCAGGCGCTCCAGGCCACCAGCTCGCCTTCGTGGTGGATGGGTGCCACGAGGTAGACATCCGAGGTGTGCAGCGCGGCGGTGTAGGGATCGTTCAGCAGGTAGACGTCGCCTTCCTCGATGCGATCCCCGAAGCGGCGGATGATCGCCTTGCAGGCCTCGGCGGCGCTGGTGAGATGATGCAGGAAGCCCACCCCGCCCATCAGCAGGGAGCCGTCGGCCCGGTACAGCGACACCATGAGATCGTGGCCCTCGTTGGTGATGGCGCTGCCGGACACGTTCTTCAGGGTGATGACCGCCTCGTCCACGATGCGGAACAGGCGGTGGCGGATGATGGAGAAAGTCATCGGGTCCATGAGGAATACCCCGCTTACTCGAAGGTGAGTTTCAGATTGCGCCAGGCGTCCATGACCGCTTCCTGGCCCTGCTGCAGCACGACGGTGGTGACCGGCGTGTGGACCACGGCCGGCCCGCGCAGGCGGTTGCCCGGTGCCAGGCGCGTGAAGTCGTAGATGTCGGCGGGGGCGAAGGCCTGGCGCGCATCGACGTAGATGTCGCGCTTGCCGATGAGCGCCGCCGAGGCGTCCGTGCCGCCCGGTTTCTCCGGCACCAGCCTGGGCTTGGGAATGCGGCCACTGGCGGTGACGCGGAACTGGGTCATCTCCATGCCGGCCTCGCGGTAGGCCGAGCCCTTGCCGTAGCGGCGCTCGTACAGGGCCTCGAAGCCATCGACCACCTGCGCCAGGCCCGCGGCCGTGAGCGGGGTCGGCACGTTCACCGGCGTGATGACTTCATGCACCTGCAGCGCGTAGCGCATGCCGATGGACCACTGCAGCGAGATGTCCTCGTCCTTGAAGCCCTCCTCGCGCAACTCGGCAATGGCGGTAGTCACCATCGGCGCGAAGATGGCGTTGATGCTCTCCACGTCGCCGTCGGCGGTACGCACCTGGCTGACGCCGTGCTCGTGCACCACGTCGGCGGAGGTCAGGCCGAAGGCGCAGTTCACCGAGGCTGTGTAGGGCACGATGATATGGCGGACACCCAGCTCGCGAGCGAACACGCCGGCCAGCATGGAGCAGGTGCCGCCGAAGGCATGCAGGGCGAAGTCGCGCGGGTCGAGGCCGCGCTCGACGGTGATCTCGTGGATGAGGTCGGCAATCTGCGCGCAGGCGATGCGGTAGATACCGAAGGCAGCCTCGTCGGCGGACATGCCCAGCGGTTCGGCAATCTGCTTGCGGAAGGCTGTTGCGGCGCCATCGCGGTCGAGCGTCATGCGCCCGCCGAGGAAATGGCCGGGCTCCATGTAGCCGATGAGCAGCAGGATATCCGTGAGGGTGGGCTCGGTGCCGCCCTGGCGGTAGCAGATGGGCCCGGGCCGGGCGCCGGCGCTGCGCGGGCCGACCCGCGGCACGCCCGTGCCCGGTTCCAGCGAGACGATGCTGCCGCCTCCGGAGCCGATGGACACCACCTCGATCTTCGGCGCCACGTAGTGGTAGCGGTTGACCATCGGTTCCCGGGCGTATTCGAGCATGCCGTCCTGGATGACGCCCACCTTGAAGGTGGTGCCGCCCATGTCGGCGGCAATGACGTCGCGCTCCTCCAGCACTTCGCCGAGGAAACGCGCCCCGATGAGGCCGGCCACCGGGCCGCACTCGATCATGCCCACGGCGCGGGATTCGGCCCGCGCAGCCGGCAGCAGGCCGCCGTGACCCTGCATCACCAGCACCGAACCGGCGTAGCCTTCACCGGCCAGCAGTTGCGCCAGGCTGCGCAGGTAATCACTGGTGACGCGGCCGGCGTAGGCATTGATGGCAGCGGTTGACGTGCGTTCGAACTCACCGGCCACCGGGGCGATATCGCTGGACAGGGAGACGTACACCTGCGGGGCGACGCGGCGGATGATGTCACCGACGCGGCGCTCATGCTCGGGGTTCACGAAGGACCACAGCAGGCTCACGGCGAAGGCCGTGGCGCCGCCGTCCTCCACCAGCTGCCGTACTGCCGCCTCCACGGCCGCCTCGTCCAGCGGCGTGACCACCTTGCCGGCGGCGTCGATGCGCTCGGGGACACCGGCGACGAGGTCCTGATCCACCAATGCTGCCGGGCGATCGGTTGCCACCGGGTGCTTGATGCGGTCCTCGGGCAGACCTGACCAGCGGCCGTAGGCGCCGCGCGTCACCCGCAGGGTGTCCTCGAAGCCGGCCGTGGTGATGAGCCCGGTGCGGGCGCCATCGCCCGTGAGCAGGGTGTTGTCCACCACGGTGGAGCCGTGGATGAACAGCGAGGTCTGTGCCAGCAGCTCGGCCAGGCTCATTCCCATGCCCTCGGCTGCCGAGCGCACCGAGTTGATCACGCCATCGGCGAAATCCGGCGGCGTGGACAGGACCTTGCCGAGGTGGATGCTGCCGTCACTGCCGGCGACAACGGTATCTGTGCAGGTGCCACCCACGTCGGTGGCCACGACGAACTCGCTCACGGTAGGACTGTGCTCCGGCTGGAAACTTGACGCGTCAACATATCACGATTGGGCGCCCCGACAAGCTCACCTGCGCCGGTGCATCGCTCCCGGGCCTGGGCGGGTTGCCGGGCCGTGCCATCGGCGGAGCGGGTCTTGCCGCGCGGGCGCTGCCGGGTTGCGACCCTCGGAAAAAGAAAGCCCCGCGGCGCGGGGCTTTGCAGTCCAGATGGCGGTGGAGGTCAGGCCTGGCGGCGGCGGGCACCGCGCAGACCGACCAGACCGAGGCCGAGCAGCGCCAGCGAAGCCGGCTCCGGCACATCGGTCGGGATGTCGCTGGCTTGCGGCACACCACCGAGCGTGGTGACGATGGTGGCGGAGGTCGCCGAGCGCGTCACGGTCCAGCCCAGCACGGACACGATGTCGCGCGGGCCGTTCACGGTACCAATGCCGCTGATGCTGGTGGTGGCGCCAGCCAGCGTGCCACAGATATTGCCGCTGGCGGACACGGCCTGTGTGCCGTTCGCCAGGGCCGGCTTCATGTTGTTGTAGGTGCAGGCGGCCCATCCCGCGAAGTCGGCGTTGATCAGACCCTGGGCGTCGGTGTAGGCACCGCCGTGGCTGATGCCGACCAGCTCGGTGTCGTCGATGGTGAACAGCTCCAGATCGCCGCCTGGGATCGTGCCGCGGGTGAAGAACACGTCGTCACTGACGCCGATGACGTCTTCATCCAGGTACTGGTAGAACTCCAGCAGACCGAGAGAGCCAGTGCTCGCCTCGAAAGTGAAGGTATTCACCATGGTATCGGCACCGTCGGCGATGGAGGTCACTGCCGTCCAGTTGATGTTGTTGCCGGCCGAGCCGAGGAACGAGCCGGTGGAGGTTACCTCGTCGTCGCCAGTGAGTACGGGGGTGCCGCTGGACAGGCGGAAGCCACCGCTGCCGACGTCCACGTAGCTGAAGTAGTCGTAAACGATTTCCGGCGAAGTTAGGCCGCTGATAGCGCCATTGGCGGTGATCCTGAAATCCCGGGTTTCGCCACCGCTGCCGACGTCGGTGGTGATGGCGCCCAGCGTGCCGATGGCGATGTCGTTGTCGATCTGGATTGCTGCCGCCTGGGTCGCCAGTCCGAGACTGGCCAGCAAGCCCGTCGTGAGAAAGAGTTTGTTCATTGGTGCATTCCTCTCTGCCTGAGCTGTGCAGCTCAACCTTGGTAAGGGCATCTGTGCCGGCCCTGCCCACGCCGGTTGCAACGATGATGCAGAATACGTGCCGATACCCTGATATCAGTCAGTTATCAGGTTTCCGGGAGCCCGGCTGGTGCCGAATGTAAGGAATATTGACACCGACGGATAGGAATCCATGCCTGTCCCGGACTCCCCTTCTCCCAGGAATCCATGCCTGTCCCGGACTCCCCTTCAGAACTAATGACACCGACGGGTCGGAATTTATCCCTGTCCCGGACTCCCTGATGCCTGTCCCGGACTCCGCCGCGGACTCCGCCGTACCACGCTCGCAGATGATGGCTGCGACGAAGCGCTCTACTGGGTTGGGCAGCTCTACGAGACTTCCGGCGGTGGCGTCACCTGGGACCTCGACAAGTCGATTGCCTGCTACGCGCGCTTGCTGGAGCGGTTGGACCATCCGAACGCCCGGGTACGGATTGCCTGTGCTTACATTGTCAGAAGCCAGACCCCCGATGATGCGCGGGAAGCCTACCGATACCTGCTCCCCCTGGCCGATTCCAACCACATGTAGGCCCACTACTATCCGGGCCGGATGTACCACATTGGCAACGGCGTAAGGGCCAACAGGTCCAGGACGATCCACCAATACCATCGCGCCAGCGAGTTGGGCCACCCCTTGGCCATGAAAGCCCTGTCCCGCATGATCATTCGTGAACAGCCATTCCGAGGGCTTCGGCTGGCGCTCGCCTCACTGTGGGCCAGCAGGTCCCGGGGCATTGGCAAGCGTTGAGTGGACTCGGCGTCGGCCGGGGGGCTTGCCTGACCGCACCGGTAGCGTCCGTCAGCCGGGCGTTTGGGCGCGGGCTGCGCCCCTTGCAAGCCCCCTGCAGGCGGCCAGTAACAGAGCACAGGCCCCGGCAGCAGGCGTGGAAGTTATCGCCCTGGCGACCTCAAGGGCAAGCGACGCAGAACGGGACAACATCAACGTCGATTGCGTCCGTGCTTTGTGCTGACGGGGCAGCAGAGTCCGCCCTGTCCTTGCATTCCAATGGCAACTGCTTACGCGCAGTTGCGCTTGGTCGTTCAGCAACGCACATGCAGCTAGAATGGCCGCCTCGGCAGGGCTCTGCCAGGTTACCCCCGATCTTGCGAATCGCAATGGTCTCGTGACGTTAGAGAAAAGATGAATAAACGAAACCGTCAATCCGAGGCAGCGGCGCCCCCGCCAGGTACCGCAATCTACCCGAAGGGCAAGCAGAAACGACAGGCTATCCTCACCACCGCGGCAAAAGTCCTGGCTTATGACGGCTACAGTGCTTTCACGATGCGCAATATTGCTTCCACGATGGGAATTACGCTTCGCAATATTCAGTACTATTTCCCAACCAAACGCGACCTGTTCCGGGCGGTGGTGGAGCAGATGACCGAGCTGGAACTCGAGTCGGCAAGAGCGGCGGTGGAATCGCCGGATATGACAGCGACGGAGCGATTGGACGCCTATCTTGCGTACCATATCGAGGACATGCAGATCCCCTTGGTCCGGGGGTTCGAGTTCGAGCTGTGGGCTATGGCAACCAGAGATGACTTCGCACGGGAATGCCGCGACAGGATGACCTCGGTCTATTGTGAATTCATTTTCACCCTCATCAAACCACTCACGCCGGGCTTGGGTGCAAAAGAGCAAAGAAACAAATCCGCTCTCATATTGGCCATGTTGCAAGGCCTGCCGCTGATTTACAGTGATGGGGTGGCCGAGAAGTTTCAAATCAAGGGTCATACCGAAAAAATCCGGCAAGGCGTCCTGGCCCTGCTCGCGTCCTGACCTCGCTGGAGGTCCCCGCGGCACCCGCAGGGCAGCGCCACTCAAGAAAGAATATCCACCGATACCGGTTTTCGGTCCTGTTTGCAGGAAACAGGACTCGCGACGCTATTCCAGCATCTCCCGGCGCAAGCATCGGAACCCTGGCCGGCCCGTCCGGGCAAGTCTCCCCCAACTGGCAGCGACGGGTTTACCGTAATTCCGGCCGGTATCACATAACCGGCCCGGCTCCGGCCAGCGGCCCGGGCACGACATCCCGGTTGCTAAAAATACGTCATATGACTAACATCTTCCCTGTGACAAGGTGACGTGGTCCTTGTCACGCGAAACGCAGCCCTGCTTGCCGAGGATGCTTGCCGGCTTGTCGATGAGAGGTTGAATTACGCAACAAACGATGACCGTGGTTACTTGACGGTTACCCAAGACGATCGCATCGAATTCGGTTCGGGGATGCGTTTCCCCAGGTATTTCCCGGCAGCAACAACACCGTTGCTCCCGGCGAAGCGGCGGGAAACATCGAAATACGAGTGGATGACCACCGATGCCGCAATCGCCTGCCCCGACCCGAATGGTAGTGGACGGTTTCGTGTGACCCGTGGGCAGAGGCGGGTGTACCGGCACAGTGAAAACACGGCAACACGGACGCCAGACTGAATCAACGAGCAGAGGGCTGGACAATAAAATGGAAACCATCGAGTTGCGACCTGGCTATGTGCTGCCGAGGCTCTTGAAGGGCAATTGGCAGATTGCGGAAGATCACAGCGGCAAGGCGTTCGACCAAGAGGAATTGATGAACGATCTCGCCGCTTTCGTGGAAGCGGGCATGACTACCCTGGTATGCGGAGACATATACGCGGGCGTTGAAGCCAGGCTCGGACGGTTCAGAGAGTTTTATCGAAACCGATTCGGTGAGGAGGCTGCTTCAGGAATCAAGGTTTTTACGACGTACGCGCCGTTTTTCCTGGAAGAGGAGAAACTCCGGAATCACGGTTTCAAGGACGTCGAGCGGGTTGTTAACCGGTCGCTGGAACGGTTGAAGCAGGAGCGTCTCGACAAGGTTGAAATGCATTGGTGGGATTTTTCCATCCCTGGTCATGTCGATATGGCCCTGCATCTTCAGAAGCTTCAGAAGGCGGGCAAGATCGACAAACTCGCGGTGACCAATTACGACGTGTTGCATACGCTTGAGATACTGGATGCCGGGGTGGACCTCGTCTCCAACACGGTCCAGTACTCCTTGATTGACCGGCGGCCGGAGAACGGGATGGTGAAGCTGTGCGCTGATCGCAACATGAAGCTCATGTGCTACGGCGTGCTTGGGGGGGGGCTTTTCAGCAAGAAATGGCAGGGAATCCCTGACCCGGGCAAACCGGCGTTTGAAAACGTGTCCCTCGATAAGTACTACCGGATTATTTGCGACTTCGGCGGCTGGGCGCTTTTCCAGCGTCTCTTGCAAGCGCTGGAAGAGATTGCCGGTAAACACGGGGTCAGCATCGGTAATGTCGCCGTGCGCTACATTCTCGAAAGAGAGCAGGTAGCTTCGGTTGTCGTTGGCGCGCGTCACACGAAACACCTGCAGGAGAACCTTCGCGTGTTCGACTTCTGCCTCGATGAAGAAGATTACGCCAGGCTCTCCCCCATGCTGCAGCAAAGCCAAGGGCCCGCTGGTGATATCTACAGCGTGGATCGGGAAGAAAACCGGGACGCGCTGGAAGAACCGAAAACCGAGTACTTCGATGTCCAGGACGGTCGTCTGGTAACCAGAACAAGAGCGCCCGTTACCGTGTCGGAACCCTACGGGCATCACCTGTCGGCACGATGAAACACGGCTTCGTGCAGGGATGCATGCACCAGCTTCGGGAGGGTGCGCATTGAGCGGAGCCGCTCCGGCTTCACAGCCTGCACCTGTGCTTGCGGGACCCGAGGGCCAGTCCGTCCTGCTCACCCGGAACAGCCCCTCCCCGGCATGCCCCGGCGCTCGCTTCGCGGTGCCGCGTGCGCGGCGGGCTCAGTCGATGGCGTTGTAGTGCGTGGATTCGGGCATGCCGTCCCAGGTGGGCATGCAGGCTTCCAGTTCGCCGGCTGCCATCAGGGCGCCGAAGTGCGCATCGTGGGCCTCGATGCTGCTCCAGGTCTCGATGAGCACGAAGGCCTGCGGATCGGCGGCGCTGGCGAACAGTTCGGCGTAGCTGCACTCGGGATTGTCGCGGGTGAGCTGCACCGGGCGCTGCATGGTTTCCATGAAGGATTGCCCGGCGCCGGCTTTCGCCCGCAAACGGATGATGGCGGTCACGCTCATGCGGATTTCCCCCGGATGATGTCGTCCCAGTCGCGCACCGCCGCGTCGGCGGCCATGTACGCCAGGGCCTGCAAGGTGAAGGTGGAGTTGACACTGGAGGCGGTGCTGAACACGGACGGGCCGCCGATCATCACGTTGGGCACCGCGTGCAGACGCGACCAGCGGTTGGTTACCGAGGCCTTCGCATCCGCGCCCATGATGGTGCCGCCCATGATGTGCTGGCCGCCCATCGGCCCGTGCCAGGTTTCCTTCGCGCCGGCAGCCTTCATGATGCGGGCGCCTTCCTCGAGGGATTCCTCGAACAGCGCCACGCCCTCGGGGCTGGTCTCGTACACGGACTGCACCAGCGGCAGGCCGTAGCGGTCCTTCTTCGGCGCGAGTTCCAGGCGGTTGTCGTACAGCGGCATGTCCTCTGTCACCGAGGCCATCACGCCCACGTGCTGGGCGGCCTCGCGCATGAAGGCGGTGAGCTCGGGCCCGAAAATCTCGGCCCGGCCCATGGCAATCCCGAGCAGGTCGTTCGGCTTGAGTGCCTGGCCGATTTCCCAGTGGCGGGCACCGAAGGCGCCGGGCCGGGTGTGCCTGTCCTTGACCATCCGGTCGCGGTTGTGGAGCTGGCCGCCGGACACGCCCATGTAGGGCTCGGTCTCGTCCGCGAACATGCCGAAGATGTACACCGACGGGTGCGTCATGAGATAGCGCCCCAGCGTGCCGCTGCCGTTGCCCAGCCCGTCCGGATGGCTGCCGCTGGCGGAGTTCAGCAGGATGCGCACGTTCTCGCCGGTGAAGGCGGCCAGCACCACGGCGTCGGCCGGCTGTACGTGGACATTCCCCTCGCTGTCGAAATACTCCACGCCCGTGGCGCGGCTGCCGGTGCTGTCCGTCAGCACGCGGGCCACATGGCTGTCGGCCTGCAGGCGCGCGCCGGCGGCGGTGGCGCGCGGGATGTAGTGCACCAGCGGATTGCCGAGGGCGCCGATGGGGCAGCCCGCGTCGCACCAGCCGTCCCAGATGCAGGCCGGCCGGCCCTTGTAGGGCTTGGTGAGCACCGAGATGGGCAGCGGCGAGATGCCCATGCCCTCGGCTTCGAAACCACGCCGCAGGGCGCGACCCTGGCCCCACTCGGGCACCGGCGGCAGCGGGTAGGGATCCCCCGGCGCGCGCCAGTGTTCCTGCTCGGCATCGCCGGCAATGCCGACGTCGGCCTGCACGCGGTCGTACCAGGGGCGGACGTCCTCGTAGCCGATGGGCCAGTCCAGGCCGCGGCCGAAGCGGGTTTTCAGGTCGAAGTCATCCTCGGCGTAGCGCAGCCAGATCCCGTAGTGGTGGATGGCGGCGCCGCCGGTGCCACGGCCGGCGTTGAGGTTGTACCAGATGCTGTGCGGGCCGGCGTCGGCCACGTGCGGGGCGGCCCATTTCAGGCGCCGGGCCCACATCTGCGAGCTGTAGAGATCCGCGCTCGTGCGTGCCGGGCCGGTCTCCAGCACCAGCACCGACTTGCCGGCCTCGGCCAGCACCGCGGCATACACGGCCGCGGCGGCGCCGGCGCCGACGATGACCACATCCACTTTCTCGTTCGCGTGTTTTGTCATCGGGCTTACCACTTGGTCGGGGGCATGATGTGGGCCATGTAGGGGATGCCGAGGGATTCGAAGCCCTCCGGCGTGCCCCACACCACGTCGACGGCGTCGCTGCGCACCAGCAGGTACAGCAGGATGGCGGGCGGTCCGGCCCAGCCTTCGGGGTTGCCGGCGGCAACGGCGCCGGCCAGGCGGTGGCGGGTATCGGCGTCGAGGTCGGCGAATACCGCCCCGGCCTGCGCCCGGGCGAAGGCATCCAGCGCGGCGAGCTCGGCCTGGTAGAACGGCAGGTAGGGCGGCTCGATGTTGAAGAAGCGGGCGCCGAGCAGGCAGTCGTTCGGGTCCGCCTCGGCCAGCTGCTGGTCCACGTATTCCACCAGCCCGGCCTCGCTGGCGCCTTCCACCAGGGTATCGCCGAGGGCGCGCAGGGCGGCCGCCTCGGCATCTGACAGCACCTGCAGGCTGGCGCCGCGGGCTCGGGCCTCGCGCGGGCTGACAAGCAGCCGCTGCCCGGCAATGGTAAAGGCCAGCAAACCCCCGGCCCGACTGACGACACTGCGACGACTGACTGCCATGGTCTCCTCCCGCGAGCGATGACACAATGCCGGGCGGCGGCGCTGTGCCGCGGCCCGGCCTGTTTGTAATAAGGTAAGCGTTTTTATTCTAACGCGGCATTGGCCAGTTGTTAGGATCGGCGCTCCCGGCAGTCACTGGCTGCCGGCTTCCATTCCCAACGGCCCACAGTGACCTGCCATGCAATTCGACGCAATAGGGGAACAGCTCCGCGCCTACCAGGCCGCTGGCAAGCGCCTGTTCGCGACCTCCTCGTTCCAGACCCAGTCCGTGGTGCTGCTGCACATCCTCAGCCGCATCGACCGCGACATCCCGGTGTACATGATCAACACCGGCTACCTGTTCGCCGAGACCCTGGCCTACCGCGACGCCCTGGTCGAGCGCCTGGGCCTGAACGTGCGCTCGGTGAGCTCGCCGGTGCCGAAGATACAGCAACGCGGCGCCGATGGCCGGCTGATGTTCGCCACCGACCCGGACTACTGCTGCCACCTGAACAAGGTGCTGCCGATGGAGCCGCTGCTGGAGGAATACGACGTGTGGATCAATGGCGTGCGCGCCGACCAGAGCGACACCCGTCGCAGCTTCGCCGTGGAAGAGCGCACGCCGCAGGGCGCCCTGCGTTTCCATCCCATGCTCGAGTGGACCAACCGCGACGTGGAGGCCTACATCCGCGAGCACGAGCTGCCGCGTCACCCGCTCGACGCCGAGGGCTATGCCAGCATCGGCTGCCAGCCCTGCACCCGCCGGATGAACATCGACATCGAAACCGACCCGCGGCTGGCCCGCTGGTTCGGCCTGAACAAGACCGAGTGCGGCCTGCACACGGCGCTGGTGAGCAAGTAGGCCGCCCGCCATGCATGTCCTGATTACCGGTGGCGCCGGCTACATCGGTACCGAACTCGTGCATCACCTGGCGGCCAAGCCCTATGTCAGCCGCATCACCGTGTACGACAACCTGGCGCGCAAGGTGCACGGCCTGTTTCTCGACCATCGCATCGATACCGAGAAAATCCGCTTCATCCATGCCGACCTGCTGGACTCGCGGCGGCTGCGGCAGGTGGTGACCGATGCGGACGCGGTGTTCCACCTGGCGGCCCGGGTGTCCACGCCCTTCGCCAGCGACGATCCGCACGGCTTCGACCAGGTCAACAACTGGGGCACGGCCGAGCTCGTCTACGCGGTGGAGGAGGCCGGTATCGAGCGCCTGGTGTACCTGAGCAGCGCCTCGGTCTACGGCAGCGCCGAGGAGCCGGTCAGCGAGGCCTCCGCCACCGACGCGCGCACCTTCTACGGGATTTCCAAGCGCAACGGCGAGAAGCATGTCGAGCGCCTTGGCAGCAAACTGCGCACGCACATCCTGCGCTGTGCCAACGTGTACGGCTACAGCCCCAGCATGCGCTTCGACGCGGTTATCAACCGTTTCATGTTCGAGGCGCACTTCAGCAATCGCATCTCCATCCACGGCAGTGGTCTGCAACGGCGCGCCTTCGTGCATGTGAAGCAGGTCTGCGACACGCTCGAGCAGCTGCTCGAACAGGACGTGCCCTCGGGTATCTACAACCTGGTGGGCTGCAATGTCTCGGTGCTGGAAGTGGCCGGCATGGTGAAAGAGCTGTACCCGCAGCTGGAGTTCCTGTACCAGGACCAGCAGGTGGCGCTGGCGAACCTGCAGCTCAGCCTCGACACCGCATTGGCGCCGTGGGTGCGCCCCGCGCCGGTGGACCTCAAGGCCGATCTCCGCCAGCTGGGCCGGCATTTCTCGTTCAAGATCCCCTTCCCCGGCGGCACCTGAGACGCAGCGGGCCCGGGCGGTGGCTTGCGCTGCCGGTAAAGCACGCCATTGACGGGCGTTGCGCCGGCGGGATGCGGGCGGATTCCGCCAACGTGCCGGGCCCGTGGTCGCGCCCCCCGGGCAACACGGCTGCAACGCTGCGCCCGCCTGGCTCAGCCCTCGCTCAGGCGCGCATCGAACCAGGCAATGGTTGTCGCCAGCCCCTCGCGCAGGCCCGTGCGCGGTTCCCAGCCCAGCAGCTCGCGCGCCAGCCCGATATCCGGGCAGCGCTGCACGGGATCATCGGCGATGGCGGGGAGATGGCGGATCCGCGAGCCTGAACCGGTGAGTGTCAGCACCAGCTCCGCCAGCTCCAGGATCGTGCATTCCACCGGATTGCCGAGGTTGACCGGCCCGGTGACTGCGGCCGGTGTCGCCATCAGGGCCTCCAGCGCCGGCACCAGGTCATCGACGTAGCAGAACGAGCGCGACTGCTGGCCATCGCCGTGCACGTCCAGCGGCTCACCGCGCAGCGCCCGGACGATGAAGCTCGACACCACGCGGCCGTCGTCCGGCGCCATGCGCGGGCCATACGTATTGAAGATGCGGGCAATCTTGATGGCCAGCCCGTGCTGGCGGCGGTAGTCCATGAACAGCGTTTCGGCGCAGCGCTTGCCTTCGTCGTAGCAGGCGCGCGCGCCCAGCGGGTTGACGTTGCCGGTGTAGGACTCGCGCTGCGGATGCTCCAGCGGATCTCCGTAGACCTCGCTGGTGGAGGCCTGCAGGATGGGCACGCCGATGCGCTTGGCCAGGCCGAGCATGTTGATGGCGCCGTGCACGCTGGTCTTGGTGGTCTGCACGGGGTCGCGCTGGTAGTGTACCGGCGAGGCCGGGCAGGCGAGGTTGTAGATGGCATCCACCTCCACGTACAGCGGAAAGGTGATGTCGTGGCGCAGGGCCTCGAAGCGGTGATTGTCCAGCAGCTTGTTGATATTTCGGCGATTGCCGGTGTAGTAGTTGTCTGCGCACAACACCTCGGCGCCGCTCGCGAGCAGGCGCTCGCACAGGTGTGAGCCGATGAAGCCGGCGCCGCCGGTGACCAGTACCCGCTTCGGTTGTTGCGGCAAAGTAGACATTCTTGTTCGAGGAATCCCTTTTAAACAACTGATGAAAATGTATAATCACGGGAAATTCCCGGGCCAAGGGAAGTTTCCGGAGCAGTACAGGTGCACCGCATGAAGCACGTCTTACACACTTACCTGCTGGCCGGCCTGCTGCTCGCCTTCAGCCATGGCGCCGCCGCGCAACTGGTGGAGGACAACGCGGAGC